>NZ_JASATC010000026.1:0-85613 GCF_038440135.1 Pseudomonas sp. OTU5201
AATCCTCGAAAGGCAGAAGGCGCCACGTGTGGCGCCTTCTTTCTTTATCGGGAGCGCAAAAACCAATGACTGGAGATGCTTACTCTGTGGCGGCGAACTGATTCGCTATGTCTGCGTGAGCTGTTGCGAGATTTACCCTCGGGCCGAGAGCCTTGTAGGAGCTGGCTTGCCAGCGAAACGCCGCCACTCGCTGGCAAGCCAGCTCCTACGGGCAATGCAGCTGCCTACAACACGTCATGCAGACATAGACAATTGATTCGTCAAATGACGCGTAGCTACCGCAGGACGTGCGAGAGGCAGAGCCGAGGTTTGCTTGGCAATGGCAATCGGAGCCATAACGCCGCCCTCAACAATCCCAGCACTCGGCCTCAACACGCAATACACGCCTCGAACGCCGACCGCAGCTCAACGGCATCCACCGCCCCGCGCGCTCCGATGACGATCAGTTGGGTATGCGGCGCCCTGCCCTCCCAGCTGTCTTCCGGCTTGATCTCACTGCGGCTGCCAACCAGATGCAGAATACAGCGCTTACCCGGCGCCTCCGCGATCTGGCAGACGCCCTTGGCGCGGTAGATTCCGTTCGGCAGCGCCGCAATCGCCTTGCGCAGCGCCTTGAGGGACAGCGGTCGGTCGCTGACGAAACTCCATGTGTCGAAGATGACGCCATGGTCGTGTGACTGCTCTGAAACCAGCGCCGGTGTGGGCCTCGCGGTTACCGGCCTGAAGCTCCAGGCCGCATTGAAGCGCCCCACACCCAGCACCAGTTCCAGCGGTACCTCGCCGTACTGACTCTCCAGCACCCGAGCATTAGGGTAAAGCCAGCGAGCTTTGAGCGCGTCAATCTGCTCCCGACTGACCCGATCCACCTTGTTCACTACGATGATGTCCGCAACATCCAGCTGCTCCATCGCCAGTTGGGCCATGGTGCCGTCCAGCTGCCCGAACTGCTCGGCATCGACCACCGTCAGGATACTGTCGATGGCCAGCGCTTCGCGGAACTGCGGGTAACGCAGCGTGTTGGCGATCTTGCTCGGATTGGATACCCCGCTCGCCTCGATGACGATGTACTCCGGCCGATTGGCGCGGTCGTCCAGCAAACGCCCGAGCTGCTCGATCAGATCGCTTTCCACGGTGCAGCAGATACAACCGTTGGCCAGGCTGACCATGGTCTGGGTCTGGCTGACGATCAGTTGGCTGTCGATATTGATGGCACCGAAGTCGTTGACCATCACTGCCATGCGCAGACCGTGATCACTGGAGAGGATGCGGTTCAGCAAGGTGGTCTTTCCGGCGCCGAGAAAGCCGGAAACTATGGTCACGGGAATGGGATTGCGTTTACTCATCGTCCTGCCTCTTGGCCGTCGGCCGGGATGCTCCCGGCCTTGCGCATCAGAAGTTCGGCAACTCGCCACGCCAGGTGGCGGCGTAGCTGGTTTCGTCGAACTCGCCATGTCGGTCCCAGGTCACTTCGCCTTCCAGCAGGGTCAGCTGCACTTGGGTGTTGTGGATGTTGCCCTTGGGCGCCACCTCGAACAGGTTGCGATCGAGCACGATGAGGTCGGCGGACTTGCCCACCTCGATGGAACCCGCCTTGTTTTCGATCCCCATGCACCAGGCACCATTGAGCGTCATCACGCGAATGGCCTGCTCCAGGCTGATGGGGCTGCCATAGAACTGACCCTCTTCCTCGCCGTAGGGATTCTCGCGAGTGACCATGGCCTCGAATCCGATCCAGGGATTGATACTGGAAACCGGCCAGTCGGTGCCCATCACGGCCACCCCGCCGTGCTCCAGCACACCCTTGAAGTTGTAAGCGCGCTGCATGCGGTCCTCGCCGAACACGGCGCGGGCGTTGGCGAAGGACGATGGGAACCAGCCCACTGGAGAGAACTCCGCCGTAACCTGCAATTCGGCGAAGCGCGGCAGGTTGGCGTCCAGCAGTGTGGTGCTGTGGGCGCACTGATGGCGCACGCCACTCTCGCCGTTACGCCGGCGCGCTTCGGCTACGGCATCGAGGAACAGGTCGGAGGCGCCGTCGCCGGTGCAATGGGCGATCACGCGAATGCCCTTGCGATCCATGTCCACCACCATGTCGGTGATGTGCTCCGGTGTCAGGTTGAGGTGCCCGCGCCAGCTGCTTTCACCCGGCCAGGCACTGGACAGGTAGGACGAGCGCGACTCGTGGGTGCCGTCGAAGTGGAACTTCACCGCATTGGCATTGAGCCGCGCACTTCTATAGAAGTGCCGCTCGCCGGCCAGCAGCTCCCAACGGCGCTTCACCGGGAAAATATCGTCTTGCCAACTGATGGCGGCTTCCACGCGGACTGAAAGCTCGCCGACCTGGTCGATGGACTTCAGCGCATTGAGGCGGTGTTCGCAGACATGCACGTACTTGGTACCAACCACGCCATGACCGCTCTGGAACCAGACGCCTTCGCGGTACGCACGCCTGAGCGCGTGCTGGGGAGTTGGTGGCATGGCGGCATGAATCAGCGCGTAGGCGCCGTCGACCAGAATGCCGGTGGGCTCACCTGTCACGCTGTCGCGCTCGATGTAGCCATGACGCGGGTCCAGGGTATTGGCGTCGATACCGGCCAGCTCCAGGGCCCTGGAGTTGACCATCATGCAGCCCCAGGACCGGTCGAGGATGGCCACCGGGCGATTCGGCAGCACACTGTCCAGCCATTCGCGATCCGGCACCAGGCCGGCCTGCTTGAAGGTGTAGCGGACAAAATACTGGCCGTAGACCCAGCCATCGCCAGGATGGGCAGCGGCGTAGTCGAGAATGGCTTGCTTGACCTGCTCCGGTGTCGGATCCTCGACGCCGACTTCCAGATAACCCGCGTAGCCAGGCGCCAGCTTCAGGTCCGGATGGGTATGCATGTCGTAGATGCCAGGCATGGCGAAGCGGCCCTTCAGGTCGAGGACCTGGGTATGGGCGCCGATCAGGCCATCCATCTCGGCGCTGGAGCCGACCGCGACGAACCGCCCGCCGCGAATGGCCACCGCTTCGGCCCAGGTGTTGGACTCGTCCACGGTGTAGATGCGGCCGTTGAGCAGCACGAGGTCGGCGGCGCCGGAGGGCCCCGGGAGGTTCGACGAGCGGAAGTCGGTGTGTTTATCCATGGCAGTGAAGTCCGAATCGGGAATCTTGTTATGGGCTTGGGGCCGGGGTACCTGGCGGCACCCCGGCAGCCGGTCAACTGGTCAGCCGACGATCAGGTGGGCCAGCAGCGCCAGGATCGGCAGCGAAACCAGGACCCGCACTACGTAGATCAGCAGCAGGTCACGCAGCTTCAGGCCGATGTCAGCGCGGATCAGCAGAATGGCCGCTTCGGTGAAGAAGATGATCTGGTTAACCGCCACGCCCACCATCACGAAGCGAGTGACCTCGCTCTGGATGCTGGCCCCCAGGATCGACGGCATGATGCTGTCGACCATGCCTGCCAACAGCGCAGGGGCGGCCTTCTCGGCTTCTGGCAACTGCAGCAGTTCCATGTAGGGCACCAGCGGGATCGCCATGTATTTGAACAGCGGAGTGAACTCCACCAGGGCCAGGCCCAGGCAGCCAATCACCATCATTGCCGGGTAGACGGAGATGGCGATGTCCATGCTCACGTGAACGCCATGTCGCACCTGGGCGAAGATCGACGGTGCGGTGTCCGCACGCTCGATGGCGCGGCGCAGGCCCAGGGCGAACAGACCTTCGCCTTCGCGGCGATCGGTCTTCAGTTGCTTGCCCACGACGGGGTGATAGGCATTCGGCTTGCCACGCAGCGGCGGCAACTTGGGCACGATCAGGGCACAGAGCAGGCCGGTGATGGCCACTGCGATGTACCAGGGCACGAAGACGTGCTCCATGCCGATCAGTTTCAGCAGCAGGTAGGAATAGGCAATCGACACAATGGAGAAGTTGGTGGCGATCACACAGGCCTCGCGGCTGGTGTAGAAGCCCTGGCGATACTGCTGGGTGGTAAGGATGATGCCCACGCTGGAGGCCGCCAGCCAGGAGGCCATGCAGTCCACCGCGGCGCGGCCGGGCAGGCCGAACAGCTTCTCGAAGCCACGGCTGACCAGGCTGCCGACGAACTCCATCAGGCCATAGTCAGTGAGCAGCGGCAGCAGGATGGCCGAGAGGAAATAGATGGCCAGCACGACCGGGCCGACGTCATAGAGCATCACGCCGCCGGTGTTGCGGTGCCAGATCCACTCCGGCCCGATCTTCCAATAGGTCATCACCATCAGCACGGCGCCGATGGCGCGCACGGCGGTCCAGCCCAGCCCCGGGTTGAACAGCTGGATGAAGCGGTTGGGGTTCTTCTTCAGTGCGCTGAAGGTCACCAGCAGGGTGATCAGACTGGGGATGGTCGCAACACCGACGGTGACCGGCACCATCATCGGTTTGACCACGTCGTTGATGTAGTCGATCACGTAGGCAATGAGGATGTTGCTCTTGCCGTTGATCTCGAACGGCACCAGGAACAGCATCACGCCGATCAGCGACGGGATCAGGAAACGCAGCAGCTGTGCGGTGCTGTACTGGCTCAAGGGACCTCCGGACTGGGGAAGTACCGATCCGGCATCAGGTTGTTCTTGCATGGTCACACCTTTTTGTATTTGTAGTGGATGATGCACCGGTCGCTGGTGGCCCCGGCTCGCACGGCAGATTCAAGCGTTCGGAACGGGCATCAGGCCCTGAAGGTCGCGCCCAGGCGGTCCAGTCGACGCAATTCGGCCTGCCAGACCAGGTCGACGCTTTCCAGGTGGTAGCGTTCGTTATCGAACTGACGGGCCGTGAAATCACAATCGTCATGAGACGGAATGCGCAGCGGGCGGCCAGTTTTCATGGCCTCCAGCTGAATCTCGCAGGCCTTGTTCAGGTAGAACATCAGGAAGTAGGCCTCAGCCACACTGCGGCCGACAGTCAGCAGTCCATGGTTGCGGAGGATGGCGGACTTCTTGTCGCCCAGCGCGGCGACGATGCGCTGGCGCACTTCCAGGTCCAGCGGAATGCCTTCGTAGTCGTAATAGGCAACCCGCTCGTAGAACGCCATGTTGGTCTGGTTCAGCGGCAACAGCCCTTCTTCAAGGGCCGCCACGGCCATGCCGGCCAAGGTGTGGGTGTGCATTACACAGACGGCATCGTGGCGGTGCATGTGAATGGCGCTGTGGATGGTGAAACCGGCGGGGTTAACTTCGGGGGCGCGGTCGTCGAGCTTGCGGCCGTTGACGTCGATCGCCACCAGGTTGGAGGCGGTGACCTCATCCGGGCGCAAGCCGTACTGGTTGATCAGGAAAGCAGGCTCATCCGTCGGCAGCCTGACCGAGATATGGGTGAAGACCTGGTCGCTCCAGCCATTGACCTCCAGCAGCCGATAAGCGGCAGCGAGGTCGGTACGGAGCATCTGTTCATTGCTGCTTGTTGTCATGGAGCATTCCAGCCGGTCAAGTATCGACATCGCTGGGCAGCTCGGCGCGTCCGTGAGCCTACGCAACCGGGGGATGCGCCTACCCTTCAATGGTCCCTCGGGGCGGAGATTAGAGCGCTTGCCCAGGTGCGAATATCGATATATCTTGCTGACAATCATTCCAAAATGTAATGAACTGCAATGCGCCGCCAGCTCCCCAGTATGATTTCCCTCAGCTGCTTCGCCGCTTTCGCCCGACACATGAGCGTGACCCGCGCCGCCGAGGAGCTGAACCTCACCCAGAGCGCCGTCAGCCGGCAGATCAAGAATCTGGAAGACATGCTCGGCTGCCCGCTGGTGGAGAAGGTGCGCCAGCGCCTGCTGCTGACCGACCAGGGCCGTGAGTACGTGCAAGAAGTCAGCCTGCTGCTGGACCAACTGGAAGCCGCCACCATGCGCGTACGCAGCAGCCACTCCGGACGCCTGAGAGTTGGCGCCGAACCCTCCTTCACCACCCGTTGGTTGCTGCCCAAGCTCAAGGAATACGCCCGAGAGCATCCCGAAGTCGAACTGGAAATCATGAACGACCTGCGCCGCCTCTATGACCGGCACGAAGGTTATGACGTGGGTATTCTGTACGGTGACGGCGACTGGCCGGAGTTCGATGCGCGATTACTGATGGAGGGCGAGATGGTCGCCGTTTGCACGCCGGACTTGCTGGAACGCTTCGGCCCCATCGTCGAGCGGCGCGATATCCTGCGCTATCCCCTGCTCCACCACAGCTCGCTCACCAGCCTGACCAAGTCCTCTACCCAGCTCTGGCTGCACAGTGCCGGCCTTTCTGCCAAGGAAATAGAGGCCTTGCCCGGCCAGCGCCTGGAACATTTCCAGTTCGTGCTCGACGCAGCCCTGCACGGCCTCGGGGCAACAGTGCTGCCGCGCTTCTTCGTCGATCGCGAGGTCAAGGATGGCCACTTGGTGATCGCCTGCCAGCAGCCGCTGGTGGCAGGAAAATACTACGTAGTGATACCGAAGCAGAGCCGTGACCCGAAACTCAGGCGCTTTGCCGATTGGCTGCTGCAATGGGCGGAAGGTCCAGGGGCGGATAGCGACTGAAGGGTGATGATTTCAATGGCAGAGTGAGCCGCAGGTTCGCCCCGCGGCCCTCCCCCGACAACGCTGCCGTCAGACCGGATCGCGGCGCAGCGGCTGGCACATGCAATGCACGCCACCACCGCCTTTGGCGATCATGCTGATGTCCGGGTCATAGACCTTCAGGCCCAGCGCCAGGCACTTCTCCTTCAGCGTCTTGCTGGTGGAAGGCAACAGTACCCTGCCCTCGCCTAGCGCCACCACATTGCAGCCCAGCTCCATCGCATCCTTGAAGGGGATATCGACGATCTCAATGCCCTTGGCCTTCAGCCAGTCAACCAGCTCCGGCTCCACGGCATCCACGCACACGGCGGCCAGACGCTCGGCCAGCATCACGCAGAGGGCGTCCATGTGTACGAAGAACGGGTCCATGCCGTAGAGCTTCACTTCCCAGCCTTCGGCCTCCAGCCAGCCCTTCATCTGCTGCACCGCCGGCTCCTGGGAGCGCTCGCCGGTATAGCCGCAGAGAATCACGCCCGGCTGCAGCATCATGAAATCGCCGCCTTCGAAAGACCCGGCGGTGACCATGTCGTAGATCGGGATGCCGTTGTCCTTGTAGAACTGGATCACCGGCGCGTACTCGCCGCGACGCCACCACTGGGCCATCTGGGTGACGATAGGACCGAAGGGCGTCATCACACTGGAGTCTCGGGCGAACACCTGATACTTCAGGCTCGGGTCCGTCGGCAGCATGTGCACCGTCACGCCCGCCTCCCGATACGCGTCCACCATCTCCGCATGCTGGGCACGCGCGACGGCGGCGTCGAAGCGATAGCCAAGGCGCAGGCTCTTGCGCGAGATGGAGCTGGTTTCCAGCCAGTGGTAGTGATCCACCGGGCCGAGCAGGACGTCACGCAGGACGCCGTACTCGGAATCGGCCCCCCAGTTTTCCAGACGTGGGGTATCGCCACCGTCGCGGCGGTGTTTCAGGGTGAATGCGCTCATCAGGTTCTCCAGGTCAGGATTGAGCCATGCGCAGCATGGCGTGCAGCAGGACGTTGGCGCCGGCCTCCAGGTCGGCAGGTGCGGCGTTTTCCGCCTCGTTGTGACTGATGCCCCCTTCGCAGGGGACGAAGATCATGCTGGTGGGGGCGACCCGCGACAGGTACACCGAATCATGGCCGGCACCGCTGCACATCCGCAGATGCGAATAGCCGAGCTCATCCACTGCGCCTTGCACAGCCGCCACGCAGTCGCCATTGAAAGTCACCGCCGGGGAATGCCATTCCTCGCGAATGTCTGCCTGCAACCGATGGCGACTGGCCTCCTCGGCAACGATGCGGCGAAACTCGGCGTCCAGTCGCTCCAGCACAGCCTGGTCGGGGTGGCGCAGGTCCACCGCCAGTACCAGGCGCTCCGGCACCGTATTGCGCGAGCCGGGCTCGGCGCGGATGTCGCCAAAGGTCACGCGAGCCCAGGGCCCATGTTCCTCGGCCAGTTGGTAGAGGCGCGGAAGGAGGGCGCCAAGCCCCATGAATGGATCGCGACGCACCGTCATCGGCGTGGGGCCGGCATGCACCGGCTGTCCTTCCAGTGTCAGGTCGTACCAACGGATACCTTGCACCCCGGTGACCACGCCCACCTGCAGACCCTCGGTTTCGAGGATCGGCCCCTGCTCGATATGCACTTCGAAGGAGGCCGTCAGTGGGCGAGCCCGCGCAGGGCGCTCTCCCAGGTAACCGATGCGGGCCAACTCGCTGGCGATACTCGCGCCCTGCTTGTCCGTGCGGCCGTGGCCATAGGCAAGGTCGAAGGTACCCGCCCAGACACCCGAGCCGATCATGGCCGGCGAGAAGCGCGCGCCTTCTTCGTTGGTCCACACCGCCACCTCCAGCGGGGCACGCGTGCGAATACCGGCGTCGTTCAGGGTCTGGATCACTTCCAGCCCCGCCAGCACGCCATAGACGCCGTCGAAGCGGCCACCGGTAGGCTGGGTATCCAGGTGCGAGCCGGTGAGCACCGGCGGCAGGTCGTCTTCGAGGCCGGCGCGGCGGGCGAAGACGTTGCCCATCTGGTCCACGCTGATCTCACAACCCGCTTCGCGGCACCAGCCCACGAAAAGGTCGCGACCGGCCTTGTCCAGGTCCGTCAGGGCCTGCCGGTTGCAACCGCCCTGCTCGGTGGCGCCGATCCGCGCCATGTCCATGAGGCGGCCCCAGAGGCGCTCGCCGCTGATGCGCAATGAATGGATTTGTGTGTTGGCCATGCTGCTGTCTCCCGGTTGGCCACCGGCGCGCGGCCGGCGGTGACGATGGGGGACAGCCTAGGTTCGGCCATCGGGCGGAACCATACCCAGATTAGGGTAAGTGCCCGGTCATGCCGCGCCCGGCGTGGCAATGGCGGCCAGGAACAGCGAAAACAGTTCGCCCTGGGAGCTGATGCCGAGCTTGGCATGGATATTCTTGCGATGGACCCGCACCGTATCCGCGCTGATGGCCAATTCATGCGCCACCGATTTCGACGAGTGCCCCCGCAGGATCAGCCGCGCGACTTCAGCCTCCCGATCAGTCAGGCAGTCACCACCGAACCGATTGAAGGCGCGTTCCAGCTGCGCGTGCAGGGCCTGCCCCGCGCCATCGCCGCTGACCGCTTCCGCTGCCCAGTGCCTGCGGGCAGCAGCGGCCACCAGAGGCTCGATAGATGCCAGCACGGCAAGCTCCTCGGGCGCAAAGGCGCCGTGGGAAGCGATTCGCCCCATCGACAGGGCAATACCACCTGCGCGCTCCAGGCCGATAAGAATGTTCACTTCATCCGCCAGCCCGTGGGACGAGTAGAAATTGCGGTAGTACTCGGACTCCTGGAACTGGTCGGGCGCGATATCGGCCAACCGCACCAACCCCTGGCGACGCCCCTCGACACACGCCAGGTGCACCGGGTCCAGCAGGTAGGGGCCGGCCAGATAGCGATGAACCTCCTCGCGCCGCACGGGCAGCACCCGCCCTTCCTCCAGCATGGCCGGGGGTTGGCCCGGGGCATGGGCGACGATGAAGGCCGTGTCGATGGGCACGGCAGCGAAGAGTGCCTGCAACAGGCGCGCGGGAAATTCCGGCTGGCCGATGGTATCGATCAGGCTGGCTTCCAATCGTAGCCACTGGGCGAGGTCGAAGACGGAGGAGCTCAAGGCATCGCGACTCGGGAAAGGAAAACGCTGCATTCTCCACCAGCCCCGGACCGCAGGTCACCCTGCCAGGTATCGCGTTGACAAGAATGTTATCGCTAACATAGAGTCCGCCACACCCAAATACGACTCAGCCGGTGCCCGATGTCCAACTCGAAACCTCGCGTGGCGCTCTTTCACACCTGCCTGGTGGACCTCTACCGCCCCAGTGTCGGCTTCGCTGCCGTCCGCCTGTTGGAACAGGCCGGCTGCCAGGTGGAGGTGCCCGCGAACCAGACCTGCTGCGGCCAGCCGGCCTTCAACAGCGGTGCCACAGGACTCGCGCGTGAACTCGCGCAGAAGCTGATCGAAGCGTTCGCCGGCTATGACTACGTCGTGGGGCCCTCCGGCTCCTGCGTCAGTCTTCTCAAGCTGCACTACCCGCAGCTGCTAGAGGACGACGCGGCCTGGCATGGACGTGCACTCGACCTGGCCGGTCGCAGTCATGAGCTGTTGAGTTTCCTCGACGAGGTCATGAACTTCCGCCCCGCCGCACGCCTGCCTGGCATTGCCACTTATCACGACAGCTGCTCCGGCCTGCGTGAGTTGGGCATCAAGCACCAACCACGGCGCCTGTTGGCGGGGGTCGACGAGCTGGAACAGGTGGAAATGGACGAAGCGGAAACCTGCTGCGGCTTCGGCGGCACCTTTTGTGTGAAGTACCCCGACATTTCCGCGCGCATGGCCAGCCAGAAGGTCGCGAACATCCATGCCAGCGGCGCCGACACTGTGCTCGGCGGCGACCTCGGTTGCCTGCTCAACATCAGCGGTCGCTTGACCCGGCTGGGCAGTCCGGTACGGGTATTCCACGTCGCCGAAGTGCTGGCGGGCATGGCAGATGGCCTTGCAATCGGCGAAGGGAGAAGCGACTGATGGAATTGCGTTCCGCCCGCTTCAAGTCCGCGGCCCGTGTTGCGCTGTTCGACCCCGAACTGCAAGAGGCGATGGCCGATAACCGCCACTTCGCCGCCCACGTTCGCCGCCAGGTAGGTGCCACCGGCAGTTTCCAGGCCCTGCGCGACGAGGCACGCGCCATCAAGGATCACACCCTGGCGCACCTCGACCATTACCTGGAGCGCTACGAAGCCGCCGCTTCCCAACGTGGCGTCCAGGTCCACTGGGCCGCCACGCCGGAGGAGGCCCAGGCGCAAGTCCTCGCCATCTGCCGGCAGGCTGGAGCGCGCCAGGTTATCAAAGGCAAGACCATGATCGGCGAAGAAATGGGCATCAACGCTGCCCTGGCCCGAGCCGGCATCCAGCGCTTCGAAACCGACCTGGGCGAGTACATCCTCCAGTTGGCCGACGAGCCGCCCAGCCACATCAACGGACCGGCGATCCACAAGACGCTCAGGCAGGTCCAGGCGCTGTTCCATGAGCACCACCAGGACCTGGGCCGCGACGAGTACCTGCTCGACCCGGCTGACCTGTTGGCGGAAGCCCGACGATTGTTGCGCCAGCGGTTCATCGACGCAGACGTTGGCATCACCGGCGCCAACTTCCTCGTTGCCGAAGACGGCACGCACGTGCTGGTGACCAACGAGGGCAACGGCGACCTGACCAGCCTGCTGCCACGGGTGCGCATCGTCCTGGCGAGCATCGAGAAGGTGTTGCCGACGCTGGCCGACGCAGGCACCCATCTGCAACTGCTGGCCCTCAGTGCCACCGGCCAGCCGCTGACCAGCTACACCTCGATCTACGGCGGCCCAGCCGATGACGGTCCCGAGGAATGCCATGTGGTGTTGCTGGACAACGGCCGCAGCGAGATGCTCGCCGGCGCATTCCGCCCCATGCTGCGCTGCATTCGCTGCGCCGCGTGCATGGACAACTGCCCGGTGTACAACTGGGTCGGCGGACATGCCTATGGCTGGATCTATCCCGGCCCCATGGGATCGGTCTGGACGCCGAACCTCGCCGGCCTCGAAGACACCCGCGACCTGCCCAACGCCTGCACCCTGAATGGCCGCTGCAAAGAAGTCTGCCCGATGCAGATTCCTCTGCCCGACATGCTCCGCGAGCTGCGCCATCAGCAGTGGCAGCGGCACCTGACACCAACCGGCAGTCGCTGGGGCCTGCGCCTGTGGGGCGCCTTGGCGCGCCGCCCTGCCCTTTACCGGTTCGCCAGCGCGATGCTCGCGCAAATCCTGCACCGGGTCGCTGGCAGTCGAGGACGCTTGCGTCGCCTGCCCCTTGCAGGTGCCTGGACAGCCGAACGCGACATGCCGGCGCCACAGGGTGCGACCTTCCAGCGACTCTGGGAAAAGCAACAGAAGAGGGATGCACCATGAGCGACTCACGCGCAGCGATCCTCGACAAGGTTCGCCTGGCAGTCGGACGTCAGCCGGGAGATGCACCAGCGCCCAGGCCGTTCTCCAGCGCAATCGCCCTGGCCGCTGACGGCGACCTGGAGCAACGCCTGCGCGAACGGCTCGCCGCTACAGGCGTGACCTTGGAATACCTGCCAGGCATGCAGGCGCTGCCCGACGCCCTCGCCGGCTATCTGGCGCGGCGGAGACTGGCAGGACCGGTCGCCCTCGCCCCATCCCTGGCCAGCGTGGATTGGCGTGACCTTCCGGTGGACGTCGGCAGCGCCCTGCCCCATCACAGGGTCGCCGTGGGCGAGGCCTTCGCCGGCATCGCCGCGACGGGCAGCCTGGTGATGCTCGCCGATACCAACAACCCGCCCCGGCTCAACTTCCTGCCGGAGCATCACCTGGTGGTGCTGTCACGCAGCCGACTGCTGGCGCGTCTGGAGCAACTCTGGCCATTACTGAAGGCGCGCGACACCCAGGCGGTGCACTTGGTGACCGGCCCGTCCAGTACGGCGGATATCGGCGGGCAGTTGCTCTACGGCGCCCATGGGCCGCACGCGGTGCATGTGCTGTTAACGCCTTAGCGCCGTCGACTCCCGCGCCACCAATTCGCTGCCCACGTCCACCAGTGCGTCCCAGGAGTGCTCGCCGCGAATGCGCTGACAGAGCAGCTCCACGGTGGCGTTTGCCACCCGCTCGGAGGGGATTCGCACGGTAGTCAGCGAGGGCATCGCCACCCGCGCAATGGGTAGGTCACCAAAGCCACAAATGGCGACTTCGTCCGGAACCCGGACGCCTAGGCGCTGGCAGGTGAAGAGCGCGCCAATGGCTGGCATGTCGTTGGTAAAGAAAGCGCTGTCGCAGTTGATCTCACCGCGGGCGAGGCGCTGGATCACCTCCACGCCGTCATCGATGTGCGGCACAGGCGAAGTCTTGAAACGCTGCGGTTCGATGCCCAGGCCGTCGAGAATGGCCTGGCGGAAGCCGGCGAAGCGCAGGTTCTCGCGCTCATCGTCGTACCCGAAAAAGGCCGGCTTGCGGTAACCGCATTCCACCAGGTGACGTCCCGCCGCGGCGCCGGCGGCCCAGTTGGAGAAGCCCACCACTTGCCCCACAGGCTGGCGCGGCATTTCGCCCTCGGGCAGGTCCCAGAGTTCGATCACCGGAATGTCGGTGGACTGAAGCAGTTCCAGGGTCTCAGGCGCGTGATAGCCATAGGCGAGGATCAGGCCGTCCAGTTGGCGGCCGAGGAACGCCCGCAACAGCTTGCCTTCTTCTTCCTGGGAGAAACGGGTTTCACCGATCAACAGGTGGTAGCCGGCGCGGGCCAGACCCTGCTGGAGGATTTCGATGGTGGTGGCGAGGATGGGGTTGGTGATGGTGGTGATCAGCGCCCCGACGATGCCGCTGCGGCGTGTCACCAGTTGGCTGGCGGCGAGGTTGGGCACGTAGCCCAGCTCGCGCACCGCCTGCTCGACCTTCAGCCGGGTCTGCTCAGAGACCACGTCGGGCTTGGAAAGGGCCCGCGACACCGTCATGCCGGAAACCCCGGCGAGCCGGGCTACGTCCTGCAGCGTGGGTTTGCTCTTGGTCGACATCCTGGCCTCTGGCGGCGTTCTCGGGGAGGGGCATTATTCCCGAACACCCCCTGTGGTGGCGATTCGTGATTTGTAGGGGCGATTTCAATCGCCAAGCGGACCGCAGGTTCGCCCTGGGTTCCACCCGGGGCGGCTACGCCGCCCTAGGCGAATGAATTCGCTATGTCTGCGTTAGCGGTTGCGAGAGATTTCCCATCCGGCCAAGAGCCTTGCAGGAGCTGGCTTGCCAGCGAAACGGGGCCATTCGCTGGCAAGCCAGCTCCTACGGGCAGTGCAGCTGCTTGCAACACGTAATGCAGACAGAGCCAATGAATTCGCCCCCACAGAAAAGCGAAGACCTCGCCTGGATCAGGCCAGGAACTCCGCGTGCTCCCACACCTCGATCACCGTCGGGCGGTCGGCCTTGGCGGCCGTCTTCAGCAGCTCGGCCAGGTGGTCCAGGCTCTCGGCCTTCTCGGCATTGCAGCCAAAGGCACGGGCCAAGCCCTGGAAGTCCGGCGTGTAGATGTCGACGCCGATGGTGGGGATATCGCGGTTCTTCATGTAGCGCTTGATCTCGCCGTAACCGCTGTTGTTCCACAGCAGCACGATGATCGGCGCGCCGGCTTCCACGGCCGAGGCCAGTTCCGGCAGGGTGAACTGAATACCACCGTCACCGATCAGGGCGATTACCGGGCGCTCGGGCGCGGCCAACTTGGCGCCAACGGCCGCCGGCAGGCCGTAGCCCAAGGTGCCGTAGCCAGTGGCGGAGTTGAACCAGCTGCGCGGACGGGTCGCTTCGAACAGGTGGTTGCCGGAATACACCGGCTGAGTCGAGTCACCCGCCACGATCAGGTCCGGCAGGGTCTGCTGCAGGGTCTCCAGTACCTTGCGCTGGCCATTCCAGGTTTCCGGCCACTGGGCGTCCAGTTCGTCACGCACCTTGGCGGCACGCTGCGAACCTGCGCTGTCAGCACTGAAGGCAGCACCCGCGCCGAGGGCGTCGGCCAGGGCAGCCATGGCCTTGCCGGAGTCGCTGAGGATGGCGATGTCGGCCGGGTAGTTGCGGTTCAGTTGTTCGGCGTCGATGTCGATACGGATCAGTTGGCTCTCGATGCGGAAGTTGCCGTCGAACACCACGTCATAGTCGGTTTCGCCCAGCTCGGTACCAATGGCCAGCACCACGTCGGACTCCAGCACCATCTGGCGCACCGGCACCCAGGCCTGGTTGCAGCCCAACGCCAGCGGGTGGCCCTTGGGCAGCACGCCCTTGGCGTTGATGGTGTAGGCGGTGGGCGCATCCAGCGCTTCGACCAGACGCTGCGCTTCGGCGCCCGCATCAGCGCAGCCGCCACCCAGCAGGACCAGCGGGCGCTTGGCGGTCTTGAGCATTTCGGCAGCGCGGGCGATGGCGTCCAGGCAAGGGCCGGGGCGGCTCGGCAGTGCGCCCAGCTTGCGACGTACATGGTCGGCCGGGGCCGTGATCACGTCGATTGGGATCTCGATGTGCACCGGGCGCGGACGGGCGCCATTGAACACGGCGAAGGCGCGGGTCAGTACCTCCGGAAGTTCGTCCGGGCGCATCAGGGTGTGGCTGAAGGCGGCGACACCGGACACCAGGTTGCGCTGCGACGGCAGCTCATGCAGGCGGCCACCGCCCATGCCCAGTTGTTCGGTGTTGTTGACGCTGGAGATCACCAGCATGGGAATGGAGTCGGCATACGCCTGGCCCATGGCGGTGGTGATGTTGGTCATGCCCGGGCCGGTGATGATGAAGCACACGCCTGGCTTGCCAGAGACACGGGCATAGCCGTCAGCCATGAAGCCGGCGCCTTGTTCGTGGCGGGGCGTCACATGACGGATACCGGTATTGGGCAGGCCGCGATATAGCTCCACCGTGTGCACACCCGGGATACCGAACACGGTATCCACACCAAAGCCTTCCAGCAGCTCAACCAGCAGCTCTCCGCAGGTCAACATGGGCAGTCCTCCAAAGGATCGGTCAACGAATGTGGCGCACTCTAACATCAGATTGTTAGCGTTAACATCGCTTTTGTCGGAATTGCCTGTAGGAGCCCGCTTGCTGGCGAAAATGTCCGCGTTCGCTAGCAAGCTAGCTCCTGCAAGGGACTCCAGGGCCTTCAACACTTTACGCAGACATAGCCGCTTCATTCGCCATGGCCAGCAACGCTGCCCCCTTCGGATGTCGAAAGGCGAACCTGCGGTTCGCTTGGCGATTGAAATCACCCCCACAAAAAAGCAGACGCTATCCCAGGAACAGCTTGCAGGCCGGGTTATCGCTCTCCTCCCGATAGGGATAGCCGATTTCGTCCAGTGCCTCGTGGATCAAGTGGGACTCATCCTCCGGCACTTCCAACCCGGCAAGCACGCGACCATTGGCGGCGCCGTGGTTGCGGTAGTGGAACAGGGTGATGTTCCAGCGCCCGCCCAGCTTGTCGAGGAAGTTGAACAATGCGCCGGGGCGTTCGGGAAATTCGAAACTGAACAACCGCTCTTCGCCGATGTACGCAGCGCGGCCTCCCACCATATGACGGACGTGCAACTTGGCCAGCTCGTTATCGGTCAGGTCCAGCACCGGGAAACCCTGCCCCTGCAGATTCTCCACCAGAGCCACGCGCGGATCGGTCAGCGGATGGGTCTGCACACCGACGAAGATGTGCGCCTCGTCCCCCGAGTTGTAGCGGTAGTTGAATTCGGTGATCTGCCGACGGCCCAGGGCCTCGCAGAAAGCCTTGAAGGCACCGGGGCGCTCCGGCAGGGTCACGGCGATGATTGCCTCGCGCTTTTCCCCCAACTCGGCACGCTCGGCCACATGGCGCAGGCGGTCGAAGTTGATATTGGCGCCCGAGTCAATGGCCACCAGGGTGTGATCGCTCACGCCATCGCGCTCCACGTACTTCTTGATCCCCGCCACCGCCAGGGCACCGGCGGGCTCGGTGACCGAGCGGGTGTCGTCGTAGATGTCCTTGATCGCCGCACAGATCTCGTCGGCGCTCACCGTCAGCACCTCGTCGACGAAATGCCGGCAGACCTCGAAGTTATGTGCACCGATCTGCGCCACCGCCACGCCATCGGCGAACAGCCCCACCTGGCTGAGCACCACCCGCTCCCCGGCGGCCAAGGCAGCCTGCAGGCAGTTGGAATCCTCCGGTTCGACACCGATCACCTTCACCTCGGGGCGCAGGTATTTCACATAGGCGGCGATGCCCGCGATCAGGCTGCCCCCGCCTACGGGCACGAAGATCGCGTCCAGGCGGCCGGCGTGCTGGCGCAGGATTTCCATCGCCACGGTGCCCTGGCCGGCGATCACGTCCGGGTCGTCGTAGGGCGGTACGAAGGTCAAGCCGCACTCCTCCGCCAGTTTCAGTGCATGAGCCAGGGCATCGGGGAAGGCATCGCCATGCAGTACCACCTTGCCGCCACGCGAACGCACGCCCAGCACCTTCAGTTCGGGTGTGGTGCGCGGCATCACGATGGTCGCCTGCACGCCCAGCTCACGCGCTGCCAGCGCCAGCCCCTGCGCATGATTGCCAGCTGAAGCGGCGATCACCCCGCGCGCACGCTCTTCGGCGCTCAGCTGCACCACGCGGTTGTAGGCGCCGCGAATCTTGAACGAGTACACCGGCTGCAGGTCTTCGCGCTTGAGCAGCACCTGGTTGCCTAGGCGCTCACTGAGCTGGCGTGCCGGCTGCAGGGGCGTTTCGATGGCAACGTCGTACACCGGCGCGGCGAGAATCTTGCGCACATAGTGTTTGATCAGGCCTTCGCGCTCATCCAGTGGGCGCTCGGTGAGCGGGGTGCCGGGTTGGGTGGTGAAGGTGGTCATGCTGGGCTCCTGGTTTCGATTTCAGCGCCCAGGAGACAGAAGGAAAAAACCCGCCTCGAGGGCGGGTTTCTGTTTGGTCGTCGGCTAACCCGCCACTGCTGGAATGGCGGTAATAATCGCGGGGCCGGACAACCAAGGGAATTGAGTCATGGCGGGCAATCTAGAAGCCCGAATGCCTTCAGGTCAAGCAGCAATTTCATTCAATCGAAACAGCAGCATCCCCTTGCAAGAGTTCAGGAGACATGGTCACGCACCACGCGCAGCTCGGCCGCGTCCTGATTCATTCGCTGGATCACATTGAACAGCTGTTCTTTCAGCGCGGCGTCGCCGATTCGGTCGGCTGCGCGCATCACGGCCACGGCGGCGGCCTCGTTGTTCAGGGCCACGGCGTCGAGGGTCTTGCGGAAGTTTCTAACGATACGGGTCACACCAAAGGCCTCAGTTTAAGCTGCTAGCACCCTATTAGATGAATATTTCCTTATGATTTCAGTGGCTTGGATCAATACAACCGTGCGTCGAATTTGACGTTGTCCCAGCCATTCACCAAGCTACCGCGCTCGAATCACTCACCAGGAACACCACGACGTGATGGCCCCCCTCTTCCGCCGAGGTCGGCTGGCGCTCTGCGTCACCGCCCTGCTCTCCCTGCTCGCCGGTTGCGACAAGGAGCCCGCCAAGCCCGAACCGCCCAAGGTCGACACCTATTCCAAGGCCCGTTGGGAAGACCTCCCCGCCAGCAGCGATGCCGATGTGATTGCCGGCTTCAACGCCTGGCGTTCGGCCTGCGCGCGACTGGCCAAGGACCCGATCTGGTCGGCCACCTGCGCCAGCGCCACCCAGGTGCCGGAAGATCCGGTCGCCGTACGCGCCTATCTGAAGTCCCAGCTGGAGGTCTACAGCCTGCGCAACGCCCGCAATAGCCCCGAAGGCCTGATCACCGGCTACTACGAGCCGGTGTATGCCGGCAGCCTGGAGCAGACCGAGCAAACGCCGATTCCGGTCTACGGGATTCCTGAAGACATGATCGTGGTCGCCCTGGACAGCCTCTACCCCGAGCTCAAGGGCAAGCGCTTGCGCGGCCGCCTGGAAGGTCGCGTCCTCAAGCCCTATGACGACGCCGCCACCATCCGCACCCAGGGCGTCAAGGCCCCGGTGCTGGCCTGGCTGACCGACCCGATGGACCTGCAATTCCTGCAGATCCAGGGCTCTGGCCGCATCCAGCTGGAAAGCGGTCGCCAACTGCGCATCGGCTATGCCGACCAGAACGGCCACCCCTATCGCCCCGTGGGGCGCTGGCTGGTGGAGCAAGGACAGCTGAAGAAAGAAGATGTCAGCATGGGCGCAATCCGAGACTGGGCGAAGGCCAACCCGCAACGGGTGCCGGAACTGCTGGCGAGCAACCCCAGCTTCGTGTTCTTCGGCCTCAACCCAGACAGCAACGAAGGCCCGCGCGGCTCCCTCAACGTGCCACTCACCGCCGGGTACAGCGTTGCCATCGACCGCAAGGTGATCCCCCTGGGCAGCCTGCTCTGGCTCTCCACCACCCGCCCCGACGGCAGCCCGGTGACCCGCCCGGTAGCCGCCCAGGACACCGGCGGCGCCATCGCCGGCGAAGTACGCGCGGACCTGTTCTGGGGTACCGGCGCCGAAGCGGGTGAACTGGCCGGTAACATGAAGCAGCAGGGCCAGATCTGGCTGCTTTGGCCCAAGGGCGTGCCTCTGCCCGGTGCCGCCCCGGCCGCGAAACCGGGCGCCTGAACACGCACCGCCCCAGCACGCCCAGGCTGGGGCATTCTGCGGCGCCTGCACGCAAGCCGACGAGATCGACCTCCTCGCCGCCGAAGCCACTGCCTGAATCCTGGCTGATTCGGTATAAGAAGGCTTTGCGCAAGGGAAGGCGCCAACCGAATCGGCCAGCACGGGGGCAGCCATGAGCGATGACATCGAATCCACCCAGGAGGTATACAAGGCCCTGCTGGAGTCCACCCGGGCGATCCCCTGGAAGATCGACTGGCCGACCATGACCTTCGCCTACATCGGCCCCCAGATCGAGGCACTGCTGGGCTGGAGCCAGTCCAGCTGGGTGACGGTCAACGATTGGGCCGAACGCATGCACCCGGACGACCGTGACGCGGTCGTCGCCTTCTGCGTTTCCCAGTCCCAGGCCGGTACCGACCACGAGGCGGACTATCGCGCCCTCACCTCCAGCGGCGACTACGTGTGGATTCGCGACGTGGTGCATGTGATGCGCAACAGCGAGGGTGACGTGGAAGCCTTGATCGGCTTCATGTTCGACATCAGCGAGCGCAAGAAGGCCGAGCAGCAACTGATCGACCTGCAGAAGCAGCTCGAAGAGTATTCCTACAAGGATGGCCTCACCGGCGTCGCCAACCGGCGCATGTTCGACTCGATGCTCGACATGGAATGGGCCAACGCCCAGCGCACGGGTGAGCCGCTGTCGTTGATCCTGCTCGATATCGACTACTTCAAGCAGTACAACGATCACTACGGCCATATCCAGGGCGACGACTGCCTGAGGAGTGTCGGCCGCGCCCTGATGAATGCCGCCATCCGCCCCCGCGACTTCGTCGCCCGTTTCGGCGGCGAGGAATTCGTCCTGATCCTCCCGGCTACCGACGAGCCTGCCGCCCGCCAGGTGGCCGAGCGCTGCCGCAAGCTGATCCGCGAGCAGTGCATCCCCCACGAGAAATCCGGCGTTGCTTCGCTGCTCACCATCAGCCTTGGCGTCGGCACTGTGGTTCCCCGTCACGACGACCAGCCCCTGCCCTTCATCCAGGCCGTGGACCGACTGCTCTACCAGGCCAAGCAACGCGGCCGTAACCGGCTGGAGTCGGCGCAATGGCGTGCAGCTGACTCCGTGGCCCAGTCGGCGGAGCAAGCCGAACCGGGTTGACCCTTCCGATGCTCATCGGGAGCCGTCAGGTCCCAAATCGAGCCAGGTCGAACAGGATCGTAGTCCTTCACGCCGGATCTGGCGTGCGGAATCGCAGCATTACCGAGGCCCTCACGGGCCTTGGGGGCGGTAGAGGATCGACACAGCCCAGCCCCTTGCGCTGTATACGCCCCATGACGACGACGTCAGCATTCTCCGAGTCGGCGAACTCGACGATTCCCGATATCGGATGCCCCATGACGAAGTGGCGTTGCTCTGTGGATAGGCCGTGGCGCTCGGCCAGGTCGACGAATGCCTGATGCCGGTCTCAACCACACGATGTGATGTGAATCAAACGTGTCCGCGCGCCCCGGCCAGAGGCTGATGGCGTGATACAGGCGGCATTCAGCTGACAGAGTAGAAGCATTAAATATTTCAAACTCAGATACTTAAATCATCAAATAAACAGCAGAAATTTGTTCGCCATAAAACGGACGAACAGCCGTACTCAGGGCACTTCAACCCACTAAACTAAGTGTTTGAAATACTGAACAGGCGCATTCCATGACACATGACTCGCTGGGCAGCACCCCGGAATCGGAGGCGCGGTTGAATATCAACTGCCACGACTGCTCGCTGAGCCGTTTTTGCCTGCCCGTAAGCCTGCTCGAGGCTGAAATCAGCGAGCTTGAAGGCATCATCAAGCGAAACCGACCGCTTCATAAGCACGACTACCTGATCCGCGCGGGTGAACCCGTTCAACACGTCTATGCACTGCGTTCAGGCGCTATCAAGACCTACCTGCTCTCCGCCGACGGCGTGGAGCAGATCACTGGTTTCCACCTGCCAGGGGAACTGATCGGCCTGGACGCCATAGGCTGCGACAACTACCCCAGCTATTCGGTCGCGCTGGAAACCTCGGCGGTCTGCACCATTCCCCTGCACCAGCTCGAAGAGTTGGCGGGGACGATGCCTGTGCTGCGAAAGCAACTGCTGGGCATCATGAGCCGTGAAATCCATGCAGAGCATGAACGTCACAGCCACTCACGAGACAGTGCAGAGCAGCGTTTTGCCGCGTTCTTGCTCAACTTCTCCGCTCGCTACAGCCAGCGCGGCCTGTCGGCATCGAACTTCGTCCTGCCGATGAAACGCTGCGACATCGGCAACTTCCTGGGCATGACGACAGAAACGGTCAGCCGGCTGTTTACCCGCTTTCGCGAGCAGAGCCTGATCGGCAACGAGGGCCGGGAAGTGCACTTGCTGGACCTTCCCGCCCTATGCCTGCAGGGCCGTGCTGTCGAACAGGACGCCCTGGCAGAAGACTCAGACTGACTCGGGACGCACGGCAATGAGACCGGGCACCTTGTAAAGCACCTGCTCTGACGTACTGCCCAGCACCTTGTCTATTCCGCTATGCGTCAGCGTCCCCATGACCACCACATCAATTCCGTCGCGCACCGCAAACTCGGCGATCGTCCTGGCCGGCGCCCCAGCCAGCAAGTGCTGTCGATGGGAGGGCACGCCATGCCGTTCTGCGAACTGGCTGAAGGCTTCATGCACGTGCCCTGTCAGCGTTTTCTGAAGGGCTTCGGTCCAGCCGACCGGACTTGCGGCGTAGGCCAGAAATGACGGAGATACGTCGTAAGCCGCTATGAGGTGCAGGCGGGCGCCACATTGCTTGGCGAACTGCTCTGCCACCGAGACGATGCGCTCGTTCAGCCGGTCGCTTTCCACATCTTTGGCCGACAGGTCCACCGCCGCCGCCACCTTCTTCGGCAAGGGGTTGTCCGCCGTGGTGACGAGGTGCAAGGGAGTCGGGCAACTGCGCAACAACTGCCAATCCAGCGGAGTAATGAACGCGCGCTTGAATCCGGATTCGTGCCGGGTGGCCTTGATCACCAGGTCCGCAGATGAGGACGACAGGATTCGCAGAACCTCCTGCTCCGGCTCATCCGCCCAGAAGGCCTCCAGCGAAACCTGGATACCCCTGGCGCGCAAATGCTGCTCGAGTTCGTCTAGAAGTTCGCGCTGGCGCTGCAGGTACCCCTGCCTGACCTGTTCACGGACCTTCTCGTCCAGCAGCCAGAGACTGCCCGCGGCGCCGCCGCAGACCACGACATCCAGAATTGCCCCAGTCGCCTCTGCCAGTGCGGCTGCACGTGCTACTGCGGGCGTTGCGATACTGGCCGAGTCACTGATCAGTAACAGACGTTGCAGGGTCATGTTCACCTCCGATCTGCGGGCGACGTGGCACTACCACTCGTTCCCGGATTGCCCCAGTCGATACCAGGGTGGGCTGTTTGACGCACGCCCCGGTTGCCCAGGTGCCGAAGCGAGGCCGTGACACCTTCAATAGAGCCAGTCGCCGAACCGTGGCACCTGGGGCTGGCAATGGCGAAGCTGCTGCAAGTAATGGTCGTAGCGGAAAACCGGGCCGTGCATGCAGACATAGGCCGTGCCGAAATGGCAGTGACCACACAGGCCGACGCCGCATGACATACGCCGCGCGATGGACAACCAAATGCTCTCCGGCGCCACTCCTCTGGCCACGCTCAAGCCTGCTGCGGCCTGCATGACCGGCTCGGGGCCGCAACAAAACACGGCATCCGGCCGCTTCTCGGCAAGCAGCCGAGCGATTTGCTGCAACGCCTGACCTTCGGGCTGGACGTCTGTGATGTCCGGTACGACCAGCTCCGCCACGTTGAACGCCTGCTTCCAACGCGCACAGGCCGTATCGAACTCCAACGACGCGCAGCCATTGCTGATACGCAGCAGCCGCAGATTCGCCGGTAGGTTCCAGTTGCACGTTTCCTTAATGTAGGAAGCCAGGGAAACCAGCCCATAGCCCACGGCAATGATCAGGATGGAATTCCGGCTTATCAGCAAGGGCCAGCCCACGCCGTACGGTCCGCGGTAGCCCAGCACCGTTCCTACAGGCTGAGCCACGAGCGCAGCAGTCAGTCGCCCCTTGGAGCGAATGAGCGCACTAAAGCTTCCCAGGCTGTCCGGCAGGTCCAGGTAACTGAACGGCCCTTCCCCTACGCCCGACAGACTAAGCATGAAGAACTGCCCAGGGATGGTTGCGAGGTCCTCATCCTGGGGATGCTCGATAACAAAGCGCAGGACATACGCCTTGTCGCCATCCTTCTGGCGTCTCGCCAGCTTCAGCCTTCTGGGCGTGAGGCAGATCATGGTCTGGCAACCCGGCGCAACGCCTCCTTCGATCCGATGTCCTTGCGTGGTGCGCGCTCGCAACGACCACAACCGACGCAGCCACAGCTGCCGTATCGCTTTTTGAAAGCATTCCCGAACTTATGAAGCCAGATATGTTTCGTGCGCTGTCCGGAACTGCTGCTGGGGTTATGGCCCTGGGCCTCCGATTGGATATCTGCGGACAGGCAGGAATCCCAGCCCTGCTCGCCAATCGACGATTGACCATCGCCAACGGGCTGCATATCCACCGTGAAGCACGCACACCTGGGGCACAGACTCGCGCAGTCTCCCGTCCCCAAGAAGTCCAGTGCGATGGCTTCCCAGGTGTCAGCCGCCTGTTGCCAATGCCACGCCGACCCTTCGCCCGGGCGCACCTCGAAAAACCTGCGACCGTTCACCAGGTATGACCGCAGCTCCTCGGGATGTTCCAACCTGTAGACCCCCATGGTGTTCCTCGCTCGACGCCTGTCGATGATTGTCAAATCCACGCTATGCCCTGGGCAGGCTGGCGCGATTGATCAACATCAAGGAATCCCGATCGCTCCGACCTGTTAGAGAAATCACCCATCGCAGCCTGTGCACTCCGCACAGCCAGACCGGGGGTCATGGGTAGAAATCAACTACTTGACGAAGATCAAAATTCCTTGGCGGAAGGCTCACAGAATCGTTGAAGAGCCGTCCCGAGAAACCGATCGAGGAGCAAGCCACCATGGCCGACACCGAACGCAACCGTCCTGAAGAGATCAAGTCCCCGCCTGCCAAGAGCCCCGCAGTACCGGAGCAATGGCATCCCTTTGAATCCCTTCGCCAGCAGATAGACCGCCTGTTCGAGGATTTCGGCCGGTCTCCCCTGCACTTCCCGCCCGGGCGCAGCGCGCCAGACGTCGATTCGTTCTGGGGGCGTACCTCCCCCGGCCGCGGCATACCAGCAATCGACATTGCCGAGAAGGAAAACTCATTCGAAGTCACCGCCGAGCTGCCAGGGATAGAAGAGAAGGACATCCAGATCCGACTCTCCAATGGCAACCTCGTCATCAGTGGCGAAAAGAAGGCCGAAAAGGAGGAAAAGCAGAAGGACTACCACCTGTCCGAACGGCACTACGGTGCATTCCAACGCGCGTTCAGTCTGCCCAAGGGCGTTGACGCAGAACGGATCGAAGCCAGCTTTTCCAAAGGTGTGCTGACAATTTCACTGCCCAAGCGCCCAGATACCATCAAGCCTGAGAAGCTGATTCCGGTGAAGTCCGCCTGACGGCCCTCACATCAGCGCCGGTGGCTGACTGGCGCCGACGGGGCAACGGCCCCGTTGCCGCCTGTTTGGAGGTGAACCGATGAGTCGAGACATCCCGCTGCTCTTCGCACTCCATGAAGCGCGCCCCTTTGCGGAACGGGTCGCCCGGCACCTGGGTATTCCGTTGGGAACAGTGGCGGAGCGAACCTACGAGGATGGCGAATACAAGTGCCATCCCCTGGAACCCGTCGCCGGCAGGCCAGTCGTGGTGTTTGCCGGCCTTTATGCGGAGCCCGGCCTCAGCGTGCACGACAAGCTCTGTCGGCTCCTGTTCCTCTGTTCCAGCATCAAGGATGCCGGCGCGAGCCATCTGCTGGTGGTTTCCCCCTACCTCTGCTACAGCCGCAAGGAGCGGCGAATCCAGGCGCAAGACCAGGTGATCAGCCGCTATATCGCAACGCTGCTGGAAGCCTCGCGGGTCGACAGCCTGATCACCATGGAAGCGCACAATCAGGCCGCCCTGGACAATGCCTTCCGGATTCCCACCGTCAACCTGGAGAACGCCCGGCTGTTCGCGGAGGGTTTCATTGCCTGGGACGATGGCGGACCAGTGGTAGTCGCCTCTCCAGACCTCGGCGGAATCAAACGTGCCGAGTTGTTCCGGCAAGCGCTCGAGGTGCGCCTGGGGCGCGCAATCGGCCATGCCTGCGTCGAAAAGTATCGGCGCGATGAAACGCTTAGCGGCGGCATGCTCGTGGGCGAAGTCGAAGGCTGCACCGTGATCCTCCTGGATGACCTCATCAGCACCGGTTCCACCCTCCTGCGCGCGGCCCAGGCCTGCCATGCCGGAGGTGCACGCCGAATCTTCGCGATGGCCACCCACGGCCTCTTCACCGAGGGCACGGGGCTGCTGGAGTCGCCCCTGCTGCAGGGCGTCGCGATCAGCGACAGTGTCCCCCTTCCGGGCGTGGAACGGGCCCTGAAGGCCGGTCGCCTGATCGTGGTGGACACCGCCGAGAGCATCGCGGCCACCCTTGTCGCCCGCTACGGCTTGATCCACAACGCCGACGTTCACAAGTCGCCGTCCGCCTGAAAGCAGCGGGGGTCCGCCGCTCGAACCCTCGTAAATTTTTTACGCATTTTTTACGCCGGCAACGCCGGACAGAACGGATACTTGGCGCCCTTTTGTGCGCCACCCCGCCGCAACCCCAAATCCGCATCATCCTCGTGACCACTACGCCATCCGTGACACGCACCTTTCCAGGAGTGATTCGATGAGTTCCACAGCCCTGGAGCCGCAGGCCCATTCTCATGCCGGCTCTTCGTCCTTTGGCCTGCTCGTGGCCGCGGCCGGCGTGGTCTATGGCGACATCGGCACCAGCCCGCTATACACCCTGAAGGAAGTGTTCGCTGGACATTACGGCGTACAGGTCAACCACGATGGCGTGCTCGGCATTCTTTCGCTGGTGCTCTGGTCCCTGCTCTCGGTGGTGTCGCTCAAGTACGTGCTGTTCATGTTGCGCGCCGACAACGATGGCGAAGGCGGCGTGATGGCGCTGACCGCACTGGCGCGCCGCGCTACGGCGGCCCATCCCAAGCTGAGCGGACTGCTGGTGTTGCTGGGGTTGTTCGGTACCGCGCTGTTCTACGGCGATAGCATGATCACCCCGGCCATTTCCGTGCTATCGGCCGTCGAGGGCCTGGACGTTGCCCTGCCCGGGCTGAGCCACTGGGTGGTGCCGGTCACTGTGGTGCTGCTGATCGGCCTGTTCCTGATCCAGAAGCACGGCACGGCGCGCATCGGCATTCTCTTCGGGCCGGTGATGGTGATCTGGTTCGTGGTACTGGGCATCCTCGGCATCCACGGCATCATCCAGCGCCCCGAAGTGCTCCAGGCGGTGAACCCCTGGTGGGCCTTCAACTTCTTCCTGGCCCACCCCGGCATCGGCATCACCATCCTCGGTGCCGTGGTACTGGCCCTGACCGGCGCCGAAGCCCTGTACGCCGATATGGGCCACTTCGGCCGCAAGCCCATCGCCCGCGCCTGGTTCAGCCTGGTGCTGCCCGGCCTGGTGCTGAACTACTTCGGCCAAGGCGCCCTGCTGCTCGCCGACCCGGCAGCCGCTCGCAACCCCTTTTACCTGCTCGCCCCTGAATGGGCACTGCTGCCCATGATCGGCCTCTCGACCCTGGCCACGATCATTGCTTCCCAGGCCGTGATCTCCGGCGCCTTCTCCCTGAGCCAGCAGGCTATCCAACTGGGCTACATCCCGCGCATGCATATCCAGCACACCTCCAGCGCCGCCCAGGGCCAGATCTATATCGGCCTGGTGAACTGGGCCCTGATGGTCTGTGTGGTGCTACTGGTCATCGGCTTCGGCTCCTCCGGCGCGCTCGCGGCGGCCTACGGCGTGGCCGTGACGACCACCATGCTGATCGACACCCTGCTGGTCTCGGCCGTTATGTTGCTGCTCTGGCGCATACCACGCTGGCTGGCGGTGCCGCTGTTGCTCGGTTTCCTGTTCGTGGACGTGCTGTTTTTCAGCGCCAACGTGCCGAAAATCTTCCAGGGTGGCGCCTTCCCGGTAGTCGCCGGGGTCATCCTTTTCGTGCTGATGACCACCTGGAAGAGCGGCAAGCGCATCCTCATCGAACGCCTCGATGAAACCGCCCTGCCCCTGCGTGGGTTTATCGACAGCATCTGCCTGCAGCCGCCGCACCGTGTCGAGGGTACGGCGGTGTTCCTCAGCGCCAGCCCGGATGCCGTCCCCCATGCCCTGCTGCACAACTTGTTGCACAATCAGGTGCTGCACCAGCAGGTAGTGCTGCTGACCGTCGTCACCCGCGACACGCCACGCATCGAAGACGGCCAGCGCTTCGAAGTCAGCCGTTACGAGGGCGGCTTCTACCGCGTGCTGCTCCACTTCGGCTTCATCGAAGAGCCCAACGTGCCAAAGGCCTTGCAGGCGTGCCGCGTCGAGGGCCTGGACTTCACCCCCATGCGCACCACCTACTTCCTCAGCCGCGAAACGGTGATTCCCACCAAGGGCCTGGGCATGTCGCTCTGGCGTGAAGGCCTGTTCGCCTTCCTGCACAAGAATGCCAACAGCAGCCTGCGCTACTTCCAGTTGCCGGTTAACCGGGTAATCGAACTGGGCACCCAAGTCGAAATCTGACATCCGAACGGGTGCTGGCGGCATCAGCACCCGCTCCTGCGTCTTTCCGGTCCTCGATCCTGAACTGCGCGAATCGCGACTTGCACATCCAAGGGTGGGTCACGCTTCACCGACCCACCCTTGGCGCTCGATCCAAACTCCGGACGGTCAAATGCACGACCTTAGCGGCGCACCGCAAGATGCGAAAACGATGCATTTTATGAATGCTCATCGTTCGTGAGTTTGACTGTCACGGTATGAAGTGCCGGATTGCGCCTTGGCACCGTGGCGGTCTTTTTTGGCGCAGAACGCGGCGGAATTCGATGCGGGCCGACAAAAGCCGCCCTGAATCGCCCCGGCTTTCGTCGACACCTCCAAGCCTCATAATGAGGCCCATCAGGAGGTGCCATGAGCAACCAGCGTTACCTCAAGATCCAAGCAGTCAAGCCAGTCACCGAACGCGGTTTGCGTGGCGCCTGAGAGGCCAAGCTCATACCGGTCACCGCCACCCATGTCGCTGGCATGCTCGTACCCACCGACACCCCCTCGGTCGGCATCTCCCTGGTCAGGGCTGATAACAGAGTCAAGGCGCCCCTCAACGAATGGTTCAGACGGCATGGCGGCTCCTATCGAGAAGTCGTCAAGATTCCCTTCCGGGCCGACCTGATCTGGCGGGAAGACAGTCCGCAGGTCGGGCCACTCAGTGCAGCGGTCATGGTCGAACGGCCCCACTACTGGCTCATCGAAACGGCGATAAACCGCAACTAACCTGAAACCAGGACCTTCGCCCTGGTTTCTGCCTTCGGGGGTTCGGACACCACTACAGTCCGTCGCCACTGGGAAGCCAGCAGTCGTCGGGCCAAATAGTGGCTATTTCATAGCTATGCTTAAGCGGCAGACGAGTCCAACCGATGCGGCCCTGGCTGCTTCGGTCATTTCCAGTCTGGACTGCCACCCAGCGCTATCCGCTTGCAAATGCAGCGCCTGATTGGACGTTTGCGCGACGCTGCTACAGGGACTTTGCCCGGAGATCGTGAAATGGATTCTTTCGAAGGTGGAAGCGCCGCCAATCAGGTCCTATCCAGCCATTCCGACAAGCCGCGCTCGACCCGATGGCACCGCATGTACTTCTTTCTCGCCGGTTTCGACGTACTGGTCGTCGTGCTTAGCGTGCTGCTGAACCACCTTATCGTCGACACCTATCACCGCTCCATCAAGGCGAATCAGTCCTGGGTCCAGCAACTGTCGGCCTATTCGACACTGGGCAGCCTGGCATCGGACGTGAACGCCCCCGGCAACAACGTGTTCGACACCCACGATGTCGAAGCCGAGTCGCGCAATATGACGATGGCCTTGCAGGCCTTCAACGAACACCTGGCGATGGTCAAGCAGCAACTGCAAGCGCGGATAGCCCATCAAGCGGAGCACAGCGCCGATATCCAAGTGTTCACCCTGGCGTTGAAGGACGAGGTGGCCGAAGTCGACGCCGCGATGGGCGAGATGGTGAAGGAGGCCTCGCTGATCTTCTCCTTCTTCCGGGAAGGCCAGTCGGACAACGCAGGCAAGCGCATGGCCACAATGGACAGGAAATACGCCAAGCTCCTCGACTCGCTGGCCGCGGTGCGGGAGCGCGTTGGCCTGATTCAGAGCGAGCTGCTGGAAGAGGAGCTGGAGTCGGTCGAGGAACTGCGACGGATCGAGTACTCCATCATGCTGTTCGTGCTGCTGATGGTCAGCGCGGCAGTGTTCTATGGCCGTCGAATCAAGCGCGAAATGGAAGCGCACGCAGCTGAGCGCGAGGGCTACCTGGCCGTGTTGCGCGAGAGCGAAAAGCAATTCCGCCAACAGGCGTCGCTACTGGACAAAGCCCAGGACGCCATCGTCGTGCACGACATGGATCACCGTATCCTGTACTGGAACAAAAGCGCCGAGCGCCTGTACGGATTGTTCAAGGAAGAAGCGCTGGGCAAGTCAGCGCAAGACCTGATCTATCAGGGCCACGCGGCTGTCGATGTAGCCACTCACTGCCTGATAGAGACCGGGGACTGGTCGGGTGAAGTGACGCTTCGTCGCCGGGACGGCAGCACGATCACCTTCGAAAGCCACCGAACCCTGGTGCGCGACGATAACGGCGTGCCGCAATCCGTTTTGTCCATCAACACTGACATCACCCACCGCAAAGCCGCTGAACAGGAGGTCCGGCGCCTGGCCTTCTACGATCAACTGACCGGCCTGGCCAACCGCCGGCTGCTGCTGGACCGCTTGCAACATGTCCTGGCAGGCAGCGCCCGCAACCCGCACACGAGCGCCGTCATCCTGATCGATCTGGACAACTTCAAGGCGCTGAACGACACCCTCGGGCATGACCGCGGCGATAGATTGCTGCAGGAGGTCGCCCACCGCCTGGCCGGTTGCATACGCGAAAGCGATACCGTGGCTCGACTGGGCGGTGATGAGTTCGTCGTCCTGCTCGAAGGACTCAACGAAAACCCTCCAGATGCCGCCATCCAGGCCAGGGCCGTCTGCGAAAAAATCCTCAACGCGCTCAACATCACCTACCAGATGGATGGCTACGAGCATCACAGCACGCCCAGTTTGGGCATCGCGCTGTTCCAGGGGCAGTTGAACTCGGTTGACGACATCATGAAACGCGCAGACCTCGCGATGTATCGCGCCAAGGCGGCGGGGCGCAACACGATGCGTTTCTTCGATCCCGAGATGCAGGCAGTCGCCACTGCACGTGCCCGACTGGAAGCGGATTTGCGCCACGGTCTGCAGGGCAAGGAGCTGCTGCTGCATTTCCAACCGCAGGTGAACATCGAGGGCCGCATCATCGGCGCAGAGGCGCTCATGAGATGGCAGCACCCCGAGCGCGGTCTCGTGTTGCCTGCCGAATTCATTCCGCTGGCCGAAGAGACTGGGCTGATCCTGCCGCTGGGCCACTGGGCGCTGCAGACCGCCTGCGCCCAGCTGGTGGCCTGGGCGAGGCAACCGGAGATGGCGCGGCTGGTGATGGCAGTGAACGTCAGTGCCCGTCAGTTCCACCATCCCGACTTCGTCGAAGAAGTGCTGACCGTACTGCGCTATACAGGCGCCGACCCGAAGAAGCTCAAGCTGGAACTGACCGAAGGCCTGCTGGTGGAGGACATGGAAAGTACCGTCGCCAAGATGATCGAACTGAAGGAGATCGGCATCGGCCTTTCGCTGGACGATTTCGGCACCGGCTACTCGTCACTCTCCTACCTGAAGAGCCTGCCGCTGGACCAGCTCAAGATCGACCAGTCCTTCACCAGGGATGTGCTGGTCGATCCCAACGATGCGGCCATCGCCTGCGCGATCATCAGCCTGAGCCAGATTCTCGGGCTCTCGGTGATCGCAGAAGGTGTGGAGACCGAAGCGCAGCGTGCTTTCCTGGCCACCCATGGCTGCCAGACCTACCAGGGCAACCTGTTCTCCCGCGCGCTGTCGGCTGAGCGGTTCAGTCAGTACGTTCACGAACGGATACTGGCCGAGCACTGAATGCCGCTTCGTTGATGGGTATCGCAGGCTCCACCCATCCTACAAACTGCGGGTTTGTGGCCAGAATCGGCTTTTTCCCTTGTGGGGGCGATTTCATTGGCTATGTCTGCGTTTGCTGTTGCGAGAGATTTACCCTCTGGCCAAGAGCCTTGTAGGAGCTGGCTTGCCAGCGAAACGGGGCCATTCGCTGGCAAGCCAGCTCCTACCGGCAATGCAGCTGCCTAAAACACAATGCAGAGATAGCCAATGAAATCGCCCCCACAACGACAACGCCCGCACACTGCAACGACTTGATGTGCATCAACTCGGCCCATCACGACGCGATCAGACTTGAACAGTGGGCGTTCGCAGACGCTTGCTTTCGGGATTCCAGCTGGAGGGGCCGTCATGGAGAAACAGCATCAGTGGAGCATCTGGTACTTCATCGTCACCTTCAGCGCGCTGATGCTCCTGCAGAGCTGGTGGACGGAACAGCGTGCCGTCGAAACCCTCCCCTACAGCGAATTCCTGATCCTTTTGCAGCAGAACAAACTCGCTGAACTGCAGATTACCGATCAGCGCATCTCCGGCACGTTGAAAGATCCGATCAATGGTCGAACTCACTTCATCACCAATCGGGTGGAGCCTGCCCTTGCCGACGAGTTGGCCTATGCCGACGTACGCTTCACGGGCATACGCGAAAACACGCTGATCAGCACCCTGCTCGGCTGGTTCCTGCCGCTCGTGCTTATCTTCGCCCTCTGGAGCTTTATCTTTCGAGGCCTGGCGGAAAAGCAGGGGTTGGGCGGCCTGGTCAATGTCGGCCGATCCCGCGCCAAGGTTTTCGTACAGCGCAACACAGGCGTCACCTTCAATGATGTGGCCGGTATAGACGAGGCCAAGGCCGAACTGGAGGAAGTCGTGTCCTTCCTCAAGGACCAGCCACAGTACAGCCGGCTGGGCGCGCGGGTACCGAAAGGCATACTGCTGGTCGGGCCGCCAGGCACCGGCAAGACCCTTGTCGCGAAGGCCGTAGCTGGCGAAGCAGGCGTGCCGTTCTTCTCGATATCCGGCTCGGAGTTCGTCGAGATGTTCGTGGGCGTTGGCGCCGCGCGCGTCCGCGACCTCTTCGAGCAGGCGCGCAAGGCGGCCCCCTGCATCATTTTCATTGACGAACTGGATGCGCTGGGCAGGATGCGCGGCATGGGTTCCTGGGGCGGGAATGACGAGAAGGAACAGACCCTCAACCAATTGCTCGCCGAACTGGATGGGTTCGACCCTCGCGAAGGGGTCGTGCTGCTGGCCGCCACCAACCGTCCCGAAATTCTGGATCCGGCACTGCTGCGCGCCGGCCGTTTCGACCGGCAGATCCTGATCGACCGGCCAGACCGCCATGGCCGCGCAGCGATCCTTCGGGTGCACCTCAAGCAAATCCGCGCCGGTAGCGACGTCGACTGCGACCAGGTGGCCGCGATAACGACTGGGTTTACCGGCGCCGAACTGGCCAATCTCGTCAATGAAGCGGCGCTGGCCGCCACCCGCCGGGGTGATGATGCGGTGCACATGGGCGACTTCAATATCGCGGTCGAACGTATCGTTGCTGGTATCGAGCGCAAGAGCCGACTGCTGCAACCCGAGGAACGCCGGCGGGTGGCCTATCACGAAATGGGCCACGCCTTGGTGGCAGTCGCCATTCCAGGCATGGACCCGGTGCACAAGGTGTCCATCATTCCCCGCTCCTTCGGAACCCTGGGCTATACCTTGCAGCGCCCGACCGAAGACCACTTCCTGGTGAGCAAACAGGAGCTGAAGGACCGCATCGTGGTACTCCTGGCCGGACGGGCCGCGGAATTCCTGGCGTTGGGAGAAATCTCCACGGGGGCCGCCGACGACCTGGCCAAGGCCACGGACATCGCTCGGCAATTGGTCACACGGTTCGGCATGAGCGATGAGCTGGGCCAGGCCGTGCTGGAGAAACAGGGCGGAGCCTACCTGGGCGATCATTTCCCGCTGGCGCACGACAAGGACTACTCGGAACAGACTGCGCGGGAAGTCGACCTGTGCGTACGCCAGCTTCTGGATGAGGGCTATGCACGTGCGAAGGCGCTGCTGACTGAACGCCGCAGCGACCTTGACCGAGGCGCTCGCCTGCTTCAGGAAAAAGAATCCCTGACCCCTGACGATTTTGCCCCCCTGGCGCGCGGCTTGAGCACCGTACCGATCAAAGGCACCAGGGCTGCGTCGTAGGACCAGGCTCGGCCTGCGCAGAGGAGAACGTGTCTCCTCTCACCAAGGTCAGCCCTCAGCGGAGTCGCTGACCGAGATAGGCCACCAATGCCTCGACACTGTCGAGTTGCCGGTAGTCCGTTTCCGGAATGTTCACCCCGGTGGACTGATTCAGCATGCCAAGGAACCGCAGCCAATCCATCGAGTCCAGGTCCACTTCTTCGCGCAGGGGGCGATCAGCGCGCAATAGCTGCGGTTCGATCTCGGGCGCAACCGTCTTAAGCGCATCCAGCACCTGCTGGCGAATCTCCTCGTCATTCATCATTCGCTCCCCATAGCAGCTCGGGTGTCTGCAACAGTTGCTCGATCTCAGCGAGGAAGCGGGCGCCCGCGTGCCCGTCACTAGCCCGATGGTCAGCCGCCAGACTCGCCACGATGGTGGGGCTGACACAAACCTTGCCATCCTGGACCCAGGGCCGCTCCGCAATGCGACCGAACCCGACCAATGCTACCTGCGGGGGATAGATCACACCGAACACGGATTCCGCACCTTGGTCGCCCATCTGGGTCACCGTCAGGCCAGCCTCCGCCAACTCCGAACTGCGCAAGGAACCCTTGCGCGCCCTCCCCACCAGGCCACTGAGTTCGAACATCACCTGCGCCAGGTCTTTATCCGCCACGTTCTGCAGTACCGGAGCGACCAGTCCGCCCTGGCGCAGCGCAATGGCAACACCCAGGTGGGTACCCGAGGTGGGCCGGAACGCGCCATCCTTCCAGCAGCCGTTGAACTGCGGATGCCGGTGGAGCGCCAGGGCGACGGCCTTGAGCAGCATGGCTGCCGGCAGCAGGCGCTCCTGGGGCGGTTTCGCGGCGTTGTAGGTACTCAACCATGCCAGGCAGGCTGCAAGGGAAATGGTCTCCGACAGGTAGTAGTGTGGAATCTCACGCTTGGAGCGGCTCATCAACTCGGCAATTGCCTGGCGCATGGCTGCGACACGGTCGACGGGCGTGCTGGCAGTGGCGGCCCGCTCCACGTCCTCCAGCGACACCACGCCGTGAGGTCCGCTCCCCGGCAGGCTGTCAGGGTCAATGCCAAGCACAGCGGCACGCCGCCGTGCGGCCGGCGACACCTTGTGCCGGATCGATGCCGCGCGCTGGTTGGTCTCAGGAGCGGCGACTTCCTGTTCCGGCCTGCGCTGGGCAGTTTCGGCGGATTCGCCAGCCTCCAGCAGCGTCGCGATCAGGGTGCCGACCGGTACCTTGCCGCCGGGTTCCAGGAGCAATTCGAATACCTCGCCGTCGTGCCAGCACTCCACATCCACTGCCGCCTTGGCCGTGTCGACGACGGCGACCACCTGGCCCCGCTGGACCTTGTCGCCGGGTTTGACCCGCCACTCGAGCAACGTCCCCTGGTCCATGTCCGCGCCCAACGACGGCAGTTTGAACTCGATCATCCACACCTCATTGGCCCGGTGCGGGCCGGAAATCGCTCAACCACAGATGCCATGTGCCGCGGCGACGATAGCCGCTACCTGGGGCAGCGCGGCGTCCTCCAGGTGCTTGGCGTAAGGAATGGGCACTTCGGCGCTGCATACCCGCGCCGGCGCCGCATCCAGCTCGAAGAAACCCTGCTCGACAATCCGCGCGATGACCTCGGCAGAGAGGCTCCCGCTGCGCCAGCCTTCGTCCACCACCAGCACGCGGCGCGTCTTGCGCACTGAGGCCAGAAGCGTCGCGTCGTCCAGGGGACGAAGCACGCGCAGATCGATCACTTCGGCGTCGATCCCTTCGCCCATCAGTTGCTCGGCCGCCGCCAGTGCCTTGTGCAGGGTTCCGCCGTAGCTGATCAGCGTCAGGTCCCGCCCGGCCCGGCGCACCTTTGCCGAACGAATATCCACGGGCTCGTCGGGATTCAGTTCGCCTTCCAGGTTGTACAGCTGAGCATGCTCGAAAATCAGGACCGGGTCCGGGTCCTGCAAAGCTGGCCAGAGCATGCCGCGGGCATCCTCGAGGGTCGCCGGGGCGAGAATCTTCAGGCCCGGGATATGCGCGTACCAGCCTTCCAGGCTATGGGAGTGCTGGGCCGCCAACTGGCGACCGGCGCCGGTAGCCATACGCAACACCAGCGGCACCGAGAATTGCCCGCCGGACATATGCCGCAGGGTCGCGGCCGTATTCATCAAGGGATCCAGCGCCAACAGGCTGAAGTTGACCGTCATGACCTCTACGATCGGCCGCATGCCGCCTAGCGCTGCCCCGATTCCAGCGCCGACGAAGGTCAGCTCCGACAGGGGCGTATCACGGATTCGCTCCGCGCCGAACTCCTCCAGCAAGCCCTTGGTCACTGCGTAGGTACCGCCGTAACGGCCCACGTCCTCGCCCATCAGGAACACCCTAGAGTCGCGCTGCAGGGCATCGCGCAGGGCCTCGCGTATCGCCGCACGATAGGTGGTTGGCTGGCTCATGGGGCTGCCTCAGGGGTGTACACATCACGCATCAACTCGGTCGCAGGCTCAAGGCTTCCCGCCTCTGCAAAGGCCACGGCCGCCTCCACCTCCTGGTCCACCGTGTCGGCAAGCGCGAGAAAACCGGCCTCGTCGAGCATGCCCTGCGCTTTCAGCCGCGCGCTGAAGGTATGGATCGGTCCCCGCGCTTTCCACTGCTCCACCTCGGCCTTGTCGCGATAGAGCTCGGGGTCGAACATCGAGTGCGGACGAAATCGGTACGTCTGGAACTCCAGGAAGTACGGCCCGCCACCCGAGCGAATGGCCGCAACGGCTTCGCAGGTCGCCTGGTGCACGGCGACCACATCCATGCCATCCACGGCCCTGGCCGCAACCTTGAATGCCGCCGCCTTGGCGCAGAGGTCCAGCTGGGATTGCGAACGCGCCAGCGCTGTGCCCATCGCGTACAGGTTGTTCTCACAGCAGAAAAGCACGGGCAACCGCCAGAGTGCAGCCAGGTTCATCGACTCGGCGAATGCGCCCTCGGCCATGGCGCCCTCGCCGAAGAAGCAGGCACTGACACGGCTGCCACGCTGCATCCGTTCCGCCAGCGCCAAACCCACCGTCAGCGGCAAGCCACCGGCGACAATGGCGTTGCCCCCATAAAAACGCGTGCCCGCATCGAACAGGTGCATGGAACCGCCACGCCCCCGTGAACAGCCTTCCTGCTTGCCGAACATCTCAGCCATGATCGCCCCCATGGGCACCCCCTTGAGCAAGGCATGGCCATGCTCGCGGTAGGTCGCAACCACCGCGTCGTCGGTGCCCAGGGCATGCAATGCGCCAACCGCCACCGCTTCTTCACCGATGTACAGGTGCAGGAAACCCCGAATATTGCCTTCCCCGTACAGCTCGGCTGCGCGCTCTTCCAGGCGGCGGATGCGCAGCATGTCGCGCAACAGGCGCAAGGCGAAATCAACCGGGTAAGGCACAGGGGGCGCGTTCATGACGGTTTCTCCAAGGTCGAGAGATCCCCTTCCGGCAGGCCGAGCTCACGGGCCTTGAGCAGCCGCCGCATGAGTTTGCCGCTGCGCGTGTGCGGCAAGCTCGCAACGAACTCCAGCTCCTTGGGAGCCACCGCAGCCCCTAAGCGTTTACGCGCGTGCCCCAGCAGTTCGTCATGCAGGACCTGGCTGGCGATATACCCGCCCTTGAGCGAGACGAAGGCCTTGACTGTCTCACCCAGCAGCGGGTCAGGCTTGCCGATCACCGCTGCCTCCGCCACGGCCGGCAGTTCCATCAGCACACTTTCCACTTCGAAGGGGCCGATCAAGTGCCCGGCGGACTTGATCACATCGTCATTTCGTCCCACGAACCAGTAGTAGCCGTCGCGGTCCCGCCGGGCCAGATCGCCGCTGAGGTACCACTCCCCGGCGAAGCAGTGCTGGTAGCGCTCCTCCTGCCCCAGGTAGGCCCGGAACAGGGCCGGCCAGGGTTTCTTCAACGCCAGTTCGCCAATGTGATCATCAGCCTGGAGCGTCAACTGACCGTTCTCAATGGAAACGATCGCCGCCTCTACCCCTGGCAGCGGTTTCCCCATGGAGCCAGGCTTGATGGCCATGCCGGCAGTATTGGCCACCATGATTCCGCCGGTTTCGGTCTGCCACCAGTTGTCATGGATGGGTTGGCCGAGCGCTTCAAGCCCCCACCAGACGGCCTCGGCATTCAAGGGCTCGCCGACGCTGGCAACGAAGCGCAGCGCCGGAAAGCGGTGAGCAGCCGCCAGCGCGGTGCCGGCCTTCATCAACATGCGGATGGCCGTTGGGGCGGTGTACCAGACGCTGACGCGCTGCCGTTCGAGTATCTGGTACCAGCGCTCGGCATCGAACTCGGCACAGTCGACGATGCTGGTCACACCGAGCATCAACGGCGCGAGGATGCCGTAGGAGGTGCCCGTGACCCAGCCGGGGTCGGCGCTGCACCAGTAGATGTCGTCGGGGTGCAGATCCAGCGCGTACTTGCCGGTGACATAGTGCGTCACAGCGGCACCGTGAACGTGCAGCGCGCCCTTGGGCGTACCGGTAGTGCCGCTGGTGAAATGCAGCAAGGAAGGGCTGTCAGCGGTCGTGGCAGCCATGGTGAAACTGTCGTCGGCCTCGGCCAGCAGGGCATGAAGGTCCAGCGTGCCTTCGGGCATCGGCTCACCCTCAGGGACGCCGAACAGCAACACATGCCTGAGCGACGGCAACCCCATGCGAATACCGGCCACCTTGCGCCGGTACAACGCCTCACTGGTCACCAGAATGTTGCCGTCGCCCAGGCGCATGCGGGTGGCAATGGGTTCCGGCCCGAACGCTGAGAACAACGGTGAAACCACACAGCCCTGCTTCAAGCCGCCCAGCACCCCCAGGTACAGTTCGAGGCTGCGCTCGCAGAGCACGAACAGGCGCTCGCCTGGGCGAACGCCAAGGCCCTGCAACAGGTGCGCGAAACGGTTGGTCTGCAAGCTCAGTTCTCGGTAGCTGATGTCGTTTGCCTGGCCCGCCCGGTCCAGCAAGCGCAACGCCACTCGGTCCAGTTGCGGACCGCGGGCATGCCGGTCGACCGCCTCGAACGTCAGGTTGAGTCCGCCATCGGGCAGGCCGGCCAGGGCGCTCGCCTCGTTGTTCCAGGAGAACGCCGCCCGCGCCTGGACGCTGTCCTGCCAGTTCGGGGTTACTGGCAGCTCGTTCGTGACCTTTTCGATAATGCCTGGACGCATGGCACCCTACCCCTTCAAGAATGCTGCCGTTGGAACGTGTCGGAGGTGGGCGCCAGTGGCGCCTATCGAGAGCCAAGCAACCGGTTGGCTAGGCGCTCGCACGTGCGGCTTCGCCCAGATGGGCCTCGAACCAGTCACCCGCCAGACGGGCCACTTCCTGCAGCGTGCCAGGCTCCTCGAACAGGTGCGAAGCGCCTGGAATCACCTCCAGTTGCTGCTCGCAGGACAGGGCCCGGCTCACTTTGCGGTTCAGCCCCAGCACATGAAGATCATGGTCTCCTACGATCTGCAGGGTAGGCGCGCGAACACGGCCGAGCGCCTCTTCGGCCAGATCGGTGCGGCCACCTCGACTGACGATCGCCTGCACATGCCCCGGCCGCTCAACCGCAGCCGCCAAGGCCGCAGCCGCGCCGGTACTGGCACCGAACAAGCCCACCGCCAGCCGGCGCAACTCAGGTTGCACCGACAGCCAGTCGAGGACACCCACGAGCCGGCCAGTCAGCAGCGGGATGTCGAATCGCAGCTCACAGGTCACCCGGTCGCGGCGCTGTTCCCGCTCGGTAAGCAGATCGAACAACAGCGTGGCAAAGCCCCGCTCGCTCAAGTACTGGGCAACCTGCTGGTTTCGCGGGCTCAATCGACTGCTTCCGCTGCCATGCACGAACACCACCAGGCCCGTGGCGGCGGACGGTAACAACAGGTCGCCGGACAACTGCACATCCGCCAACTCAATGTACTGGGGACGACGCTGAAGCATGGAGCACCTCCGGGCATTCAGCCCTGTCGTTGCTGCGCGAGGTGCCAGGCTCGCTGCAGCAGGTCGATCACCGTCTGGTCCATGACCTGGCAGAAGTCCACATACCAGCGGCCAATCGCCGTGAACCACTCGGGCTGGAAGGGACAGATCACCTCGTCGGCCTCTTGCTGCAGCTCGGCTACCGTGTCATCCGGTCCCACTGGTACGGCTACCACTATCCGTGCGGCGCCCTGTTGCCGGGCCGCGCGTACCGCAGCCAGCATGGTGGCGCCGGTCGCCAGCCCGTCATCCACCAGGATCACCACGCGCTCACGCAGGTCAGGCGCGGGGCGCTTGCCGCGATACGCCTGCTCGCGACGCTGCAGTTCCAAAGACTCACGCCCCACTTCCGCATCCAGCGTGGCGTCGTCGATACCGTGCATATGCACCACGTCGCGGTTGACCACCCGCACGCCACCGCTGGCGATAGCGCCCATGGCCAGTTCCCGGTGCGCCGGAACACCGAGCTTGCGTACGATCATCAGGTCCAGGGGCAGCTCCAGCGCCATGGCAATTTCGTAAGCCACCGGGACGCCACCGCGCGGCAAGGCCAGCACAATGGCGTCCGACCTGCATCGGTAATCCGACAGCAGTGGCACGAGCGCCTGGCCCGCGGCCACTCGATCACGGATGGGGATTTGTATCGAACCAGAGCACAACATCAGTCAAGCCTCCCACCTCGTTAACAACTCGCCCCGCCGTGCATAGGCGAGCGCACCTCGCAGCACCGTCCGGTTCGTCCAGCCTCAACCTTCGACAGGCGGCCTGATGGCGAAGATGCTGCTGGCCACCTGGTACAGAGCGTGCTCGGTCGTGCTGCCCAGCACCTTTCCCAGTCCCTTGTGGGTCAGGGTTCCCATCACCACCACATCCATGCCGGCTTGCCTCGTGAAGTCGGCAATGATCCGCAGCGGTGTACCCAACACCAGGTGCCGGCGGTCGTTCGGTACGCCGAAGCGATCGGCCAGCCCCTCGAAGCTTGCGCGCCGCTGCCTGTTCAACTCGCGCTCTTGCGCCGAAGGCCACTCCAGCGTGTCGGTGCCATATACCGGGTAGCCGGATGAATGCTCATAGGCATGCAACAGGTGCAACTCGGCATTGCATTGCAGGGCCAGGTCGCGAGCTGCCGCGAGAATTCGGTCATTGAGCTGGTCGGTCTCGCCAACCGGCGCGGAAAGGTCAACCGCGGCAGCCACTTTCCACGGCAGCGGGTGTTCCGCGAACGACACCAGGTGCAACGGCACCGAGCACTCACGCAACAACTGCCAGTCCAGCGGCGTCATGAAGGCCCGCTGGAGCGCAGGCTCGCGAAAGGTGTCCTTGATCACCAGATCCGCAGGCAGCTCCTCTACATGGCGAAGCAACTCATCGAGGGGGTCTTCGGTCCAGAGCACTTCCGTGGTGGCCTGGATACCTCGGGTGCGCAGCTGCTCGGCGACTTCGCGGAGGCGCAACTCCTGTCCTTTGATGAACTCGATATGCAGGCGTTCTTGAACCGCCCTGTCCATCAGCCATAAAGCGGCATAGGGGCTGCCACAAGTCACGATATGGACCGCGGCGCCGCTGGCTTCAGCCAGGGCAGCCGCCCGATTCAGTGCAGAAGATGGCCCCGCCCCTGGCGCAAGAATCAGAAGCAAGCGGTGATACACGCTCATGGAATCCTCCCGGGGCTCTGTTGATTGCCTCCCGACGGTTCTTTCGATTCCAGACTCGGCCTGCAAAAAATCGGAGCTGGAGATTGGCACTGCCCTGTATGGGTAAAACATGCTGCCAGTCGAGCCGGGTCGAATTGATATGCATCAAATTCACCGCGAACTCGCTCGCTGCGGCCTTTGACCGGATGACCGACAAGGCAGCCGCGCGCGACAAAACGCATGCTGAAGCGGATGCAGAGCATAGAGAAGCGCTTGCTGTTGCCAATGAACGGAAACAAGCCATTGCAGCGCAGGCCAGTTCCCAGCTGTTAGCGTTGCTCGAGCAGAACACTCAGCTCACCGAGTTGGCCAAAGCTCTTACAGAGCGTATCGAGAGACTGACCGTCGAAGTGCACGCCCATGCGCTGAAGGGCGCTTGATTGGAATGTAGTGCGCACGCCTGCACTAGATAGCCGGCGCCCAGATCACGTTCTCGCTGTTGATCACCGGGAGCCGTCCGGGATTGATCTCGAGTTCGTTGTGGAGAAATATCCGGGTTTTCTCGACATTAAAGGACCGGCCAGGTCTCTGTCTGAGAACACTCGCCGTAACGCCGAAGGTTCCGCAATTGGGACACCTGATCTCAGCCCCGTTGAGTTGAAGATCAATCTGTTGGGCCTCGCCAGAGCAGTTCACGCATTTCATGTCCCGTCTCCTCGGCACTCACTCCCCGCCGCGCAGTGCGAAGCGCCTTCGGGTGGCTTCGCCTGCCCGGTATCGACTCCAATCCCGGCTAGTAGCGTCGAATGTTGCCGTTGTCGATTCGCACTCGGTCACCCACGCTCAAACCGCCGTTCGTAGACTGCGTCAGGGTCTGATTCGAGCCATTTTCCATACGAACCGATATGGCGTATCCGGTGGTTTTCTGATTCCGCGTTTCAATTTGGTGCCCGATATAGGCGCCCCCTGCTGTTCCAGCCACGGTAGCAACGGTCTTGCCCGTCCCTGAACCCACCTGGTTTCCCGCCACACCGCCAACCAATGCCCCCATGATCGTCCCCAGTCCGTAGCCCGTGCCAGCCACGCCCTGGTAGTCCTGCCCTACAGGATTGATCGACTGCACTACGCCGTAACCGGAGTAGCCCGGTCCGCCTTGGGTGGTGCTACCGGAGTCAGGGCTACCATTGAAGGCGCCCAGCCCGGAGCATGCAGCGAGCGCCAGTAGACAGACCATGCCGAGGACTGGTCCGAATCTGTTCATGGTTGTCATGTTCGATCTCCTCTTTTGGCTCCTGTTTCCTGGAGCATCGCCAGAGCCATCGGGCGCCACGCGCAAGGGCTGATAGCTTCAGCCGTGGCAGCGGATGCTCGGACTCTAAAGTGTCAGATCTGTCCCAACAGCAGCAGAACGACAACGATGAGCAGCAGCAGGCCCAGCCCACCGCTAGGCGCATATCCCCAATTCCGGCTATGCGGCCAGGCTGGCGCGACTCCGACCATCAACAGGACCAGCACGATCAGTAGAACGATTCCCAGACCCATGGTTACTCTCCTCATCTTGTTGGAAAAGGGCCTCGAATCATGATGAGGCTCTCACTCCAGTGTGCCTGAGGCTAGAGTGAGCGCTTTTGCCGAACGGCATCTGTTCGGTGGCGCACGAAGGCCCGACTTTCAGGGCCCGCCCCGCATCAGCATGCCGGTTATCCGGCCAGATTCACTGCACCACAACCGCTTGCTGGCGCCGGATTTCCTTACGCTTCATGTCCAGGTACTCGCCGAGCTCCAGATCATGTAGTTGAAGCGGATAGCGCTCCACCGCAACGTGCCAGGCTTTGAGGCGTTGCTCCAGCCGATCTGGCGCAGGTGCCGACAACGCGCCGAGGTAGGCCTCGATCGCCAGGTAGTAGCGCATGGTGTTGCGCTCCACCACGCCCAAGGTGCTGCCCACGTAGACCGGTTGGCCCTGGGCGTTGCGACCGATGATGCTGAAGCCAACCTTGTCACGCCCTGTCGTTGCCAGATAGCCCTGCATGGCCATCCGCGCCGCCAGACCGAAAGCGTATGAGTAGGACAGGTGCAGGAAGCTGCGCTGGGCATCAATCCCGACCACCTCCAGCGCAATTCGATAGTCGCGGGTATCCATCGGCCCCACTGGCGCAGTCAGCTGCACGTGAACATAGTCGGGGGTGGACGCAACGACCTGGTAGCGGAACTCGAACTGGTAGGCATCGGCCAGCGGCTGTTCGAACTTGCGCCCAACGCTGAGGCTCAGCGCACTGTCGCCCTGCGGGGAGGCGTTACGACAGCCCTTTACATTCACGTGCAGGATAAGGATGTCACACCAGTGTCCGATGCCCTGCAACGAAGGGTCGACCACCGCGAAGGGTTGCTCAACCAGCGCGTAAATCTCGCCTTCAAGGGTGTCTTTGGTCTCGCGCGACTCCAGGTACAGCGGACGGCTGAAGGGATTGCTCGCCAACTCGTCGACCAGGGCCAGGTGGCGAGCCCTCAGCAGCTGCGCGGGATCCTCTGCCAGCGCCACCGGGGATGCGCCTAGCAGCGTGAAGAGCACAGCCACCCAGAACAGCGCCGAGCCAGTGCATGGCATGCGTTTCACAACCAATACTCCCAAAGGCGTGCAAGGCGTTCCTTGACCCTCACGCTGAGCGGACGCTTGCCCCATTCCTCCTGGGTGATCTCCTTGGACTTCACCAGGTCGGCCTGGAAGGCCACCCGCATCCTTTCGCCGAATCCGGTGCCGAGCACCACGACATTGACCTCCTGGTTATGCAGGAAGCTACGCCAATCGAGGTTGGTGGAACCGACGGTGGACCACACGCCGTCGATCACTGCGGTCTTCACGTGCAACAAGGCCTCGCCGCGCTCGTAAAGTCTGACACCGGCCTGCAACAGCTCGTTGTAGTAGGCACGACCGGCATGGAATACCAGCCACGAATCGGTGCTGCTGGGCAGCACAAGTCTCACGTCGACACCCCGGGCTACAGCATCCTTGAGTGCCGCCAGCAATTGCGGATCGGGCACGAAATAGGCGTTGGTCAACCAGATTTCCGTTTGCGCACTGCCAAGCGCCGAGATAAGCGTCAGATAGATCAGACTGTAGGGCTCGTCCGGCGAACTGCCGATCGCGCGCACAACCTCACTGCCCTTGCGTTCTGATGGAGGAAAGTAGTGGCGGGGTGTCAGGGGGGCGCCCTTCTGCTTGGCCCAGGTGTCGATGAACAGCTTCTGCAACTCGGCGACCACCGGCCCCTCGACCCGCAAATCGGTGTCACGCCAGGGCAGTTCGCCACCGGGCCGAACCTTGGATCGCAAGCTGAAAGAACCGCCTGAGTAAACGCTGCTGATGTTGATACCGCCAAGGAATGCGACTTGTCCGTCGACGATCAGCAGTTTGCGGTGGTCGCGCTCATTCACGTCCCAACCCGCCTTGGCGGTCATCGGATTGACCGGGTTGTACTCCAGGATCTTGACCCCTGCATCAGCAAGGCGGTCGAAGAACGCTGGCGGTGTTCCAAGCGTTCCGACACTGTCTCGGATCAGGTTGACCTGTACGCCTTCGCGCTGTCTGGCTATCAAGGCTTCAGCGAAGCGCTGTCCGACCTCGTCGTCGTCGAGGATGTAGGTCTCCATGTTGATGTGGTCTCGCGCTGCGCCGATGGCTTCAATCATTGCCTGGTAGGTAGTCGGACCATCCTGCAGCAGGTCGACCTTGTTGCCTTCGGTCAACGGGCTGCCGACTATGGATTCCTCGACCGCCAGATGGAGGTCGAAGATGTTTGTTTCCACACCGGTGGACTTGAGCCGATCAAGAACGGCTTTGCTGCGTGCTGCCGACTGCGGGCCACGTATTCCGTCAACTGGCACGGGCGCTGCCGGTGCGTGTGCCATATCAGGCACCAGGGTCGGCAGGGCGCTGCACGAACTCAGCGGCACCAGCCACAGTGCCAAACACAGCGCGATTGGGATACGCGCGCAATGCCACACGACCTGCAGATTCATGCGCCCCCCTTGCGAACAGACAGGATCACGGTGTCGCCGCGGGTCAGGCTCTGGCGGCTAGCGCGCCTGGGCCAAACGTACCGGCAGACCGCTGCCGCGAGGCCTGGCTCATGACGCTCCTGGCGCCTGCCGCAGGGTGCCGCGAACCGCCTTGGCAGCCCCTGGCGAATATCGCGCGGTGACCTTGGCGGGCACCTCCACCTTCTCCTTGGGTGCGCCTCGCTTGGCGGTTTCCCGGGTAGCGGCATCGGGGTCAGGCATGCGTTCGGACTGAGTGAAGGTCGGTGAGTTGATGTTCGGACCCGCGTTCTGGGCAGGGTCCTTGGCCTTTGCGGTGCCGCTGGTGGTGTTGGGTCGACTGTGCTTGTTCATGATTACCTCTGAATGCCCACATGGCTGCCGCGCATCTTCGCGGAGCCGAGACCTTCACAGTGCCAGCGCATGGAGACGGCGTCGGTGCTCTGCCACGCTGACAGCGTTCTGGGGCAGCGGCTTGCCGCCGATCTCGACGTGTGCAGCTCGCACACCTAATCGGCAGCCGTCGCGGCCCCTCCCATCCCATGTCCGACGAGTTGCTTCGATTCAGCGCCGAATGCTGGAAATCTTGGTGCCTTCGATGCTGACGCCGGCCATGAGGCCTTGCTGATCGAAAACGAACGCATAGGCATCGTCCTTCATCGTCGAACTCGACAGGTTTTTCGCGACCCCTTCGTCCACCAGGACGACGGTCGGCCCAACTCCGATTTCCCAGCCCTTGGACTCGCGCAAGTAGTTGACAGCGCTCTCGGTCATCAGGAACACGGCATAGCCATAAGACTGCGCGCCGGCCTGTAGCCCCCAGGAGCCGCTGACAGAGTTGTAGTAACCGTCAACCTTCGAGCCCCTCAATAACTCGCCTTCGCCATAGCTACCACCAAACACGAGGCCAGCTTTGACGACGTTGGGGAATACCAGTATGGCCTTGGCGCTTTCCGACAGGGTCTGCGCCAACGGATGGGATTTGTAGAGTATCTGCAGGGCTTGCCGGGAATCGTTATCCAGATCTTCGGCGGTCGCTGCCTCTACCTGGGTCATGAGGCTCATCGAGAAGACCGAGAGCAGTGAAAGCATGACGGCTAGAACGAAGGTGCGGGAAATGCTCATTGACGTGCTCCAAGGGCCTGAGGGGCATGGCTTTGCAACTGGCAAGGCCTGCCGCCTCCGCCCAAAGACGAGTGTGATGGCAGGAGTTGCCACCAACCCTGCCTCCCAGGACTGCATGGCGACTCTTCGGGGCAGTCCGTTGCATCAGTAACGAAGGTCCGTTGAGCGGACGCTCTTCACACCTCGCACGTTCTGTGCGAGTTCGATCGCAAGGTCACGCTCGGCACCACTATCGACCAGACCGCTCAGCGTCACGATGCCGCTATTGGTACTCACCGAGATATCGGAACCGTTGACGTTGCTGGAATACATCAAGGTGGATTTCACCTTGGTGGTGATCCAGCTATCGGCCACCTCCCCTCCAGCCTCCTTCGTGCTGCTCTTGGTGCTCGCGGCCGCAGCGGGTTTCGAAGCGTCGACCACCAGTTGGTTGTCCACCGACACTACACCATCGGTGTTCATGGCCAGGCGACCAGCAAGATCCTTGTCCGCCTGGTTGTCAGCGTTGCCGGTCAGTGTCACCTTGCCCGCGCGGGTATCCACGTGAGTGGTCATGCCATCGGCCTGTTTACTCCACAGGAGCTTCGACTTGACCGCTGCAGTGGTCGTGGCGTCATCGACCATGGTTCCATAGCTCCGCTCCGGACCCGGTTTCGGGGGAACGTAGTCGGGCTTGACCACGATCTGGTTGTCCACGGAATCGATGCCGCTGACACCCATCGCGATGTCCTTGGCAAGCTCCCGACCGACCTCTTCCGGGACATTACCGGTCAAGGTGGCCTTGCCGTTCATGACCGACACCTTGAGGTCAGCGGCCCGCAGATGAGGGTTCAAGGCGAACGTCGTCCATATCTGGGATTCCTGACGGGCATCGGTGAAGCTCTGTGACTCTGCCGTAGCGATGCCGCCCATGGTCCCTAGCGCCAGCGCGATGCTGGCGGCGAGCAGTAGTTTGTGGGGTTGTGTGTGCATCTGGATTCACCATTCGGGTAAGTGATTGGGCCGAACCGGGAACCCGCTCGCGGCCGGGCTGCTGGTTTGGGCCGCCTGACGCGCCGCAAAGCGGTGCGCCAGGGGATCTTGTTTGGCTCAGAACCGGTGTTTATCCAGGAAACACTTCACCTGCTCTTGTGCCTCATCACGACTGATGGCGTAGCGCTCCTGCACCAGGCCGGACAGGCGCTGTTCCTGGCCTTCGGACTTCAGCAACTCATCTTCGGTCAGCTTGCCCCACGCGATCTTGGCAGCGCCGACATGCTGGTTCCATTTGCCCTTGAGTTCGTCTTTGCTTGGCAGGCTCATGTTTTTCTGGGCTCCTGGCTCATGACATCGTCATCGCCCTTGGCTGCGCGCAGAGGGTCTTTCACAGGGGCCTTGGCAGGTGCTTTTTCGGCATCCTTGGGCTGCGAGCGTGTGGCGTCTTCCCGAGGCTGGCCCCTGGCGTCTGCGCTACGTTCGGGTTTGATGGCCGCAGGGGATTTGTTGGGTTGGGCTGGGTTTTTGGCTGGGTTGGTGGCGGCGCCACTACCCGGGATGGGTTTGCTGTGCTTGCTCATGATGACCTCTGAGGTCGGTGATGGGGCTGTACTGTGGCAGTGCACAGCACACGCGTCGGTGCGCTACCGCGCTTACCTCCATTCACGCGCAAACCGATGGGCACCCGGCATCGTTGGCGCACGGCGTGTGCGCAGCAATCAGCCGACAATCAGGTTGACCGCCCGCACGGGCCATATGTGCACGAGAACGAACAGAGTCGCCTCAGAAGGAAATGCGCGGGACAAAGATCACCGAGTACTCCGCGAGATTGCGCGTCGGATCGCTGGCCTTGCTGCTCTCGAAGTTTCCTGGATCGCCCTTGCCCGGACCTGAGGACGCTCCGTTCGCCACGCGCTCGTCGAACTGCACGTAAGCACTGCGCATCAGCGTCGCCCCGGCCTGTATCACTGGCATTGCCTCGGCCCTGCTGGTCGAGGCAATACCCTCCACCAAACCATCGTTCATCAAGGTCAACGGCAGGACGATCACTGAAGTAAGGCGCAGCCTGTGCAATTGCCGGTGCAGAGATGGAACTTCACGGTCGGAGCAGGCTGGCTCGCCACGCGAGCCGACTGCACGCTCAACGCACGCCTGGATGACTGACCAGCCCATCTCCGCCTCCACCTCTGCTACCCCGCCCTGAGGCGAGGCCTCGAATGCCAAAGGTGGCCATTGGCCCTCGCCCGCGTCGGTGCGCTATCGCTCTTAGTGGACTCTGAAGATGGGACGCCGCCTGCATCAAGGGTGCGATGACGTACATACCGCGATGCATGGACGGCACAGAATCGAGCAAAGACAGCGCCGCACCGACTGCAAAGGGCAGAAACCATGAATGGCACGTACGACTCAACCGTGTTCCCGCGCATCGATACGCAGTGCCAAACGGCGCTGTGCTACCTGCACAAACTTACGGGCATCCGCTACGCAGTGGTCTATCTGGCAAGCGATGTCTACGAGCTAAGCCCTATCCATGGTGAGCAGAAACACGCCAGCCAGGAGCAATTGGCCAATGTTGAGGTCTGGCAGAAGCTGGCCTGAGCCATGGGTGCCTACCTGCTCCAGCAACCTGGGTGCGCTAACGCACAGACACGCCCAATGAGTGCCGGCAAATTCACTCCTCAGGTCGCCGCAATACTGCGGTAGTCGGACATGCACAGGGCATCACAAGGTTCGATGCCCGCGGAGCGAAGTCATGAACAAAGATCAATTCAAAGGCAAGGTCAATCAAGTGAAGGGCCAGATCAAGGAAGCCACTGGCAAGCTCTTCGGTAACCAACGGCTGGAGATCGAAGGTAAGGCACAGGATGCCGCAGGTGATCTCCAGGAAGGAGTGGGTGATATCAAGGAAGACATCAAGAAGGGCCATTGACCCGGTTTCATGATTGACCCCGGACACTGGAGCTGCCTTCGTTCCCCCGTACGCAGGCACTCCAGGGAAAGGGGACCCACTTACTTATCTGCACGTGGAGGTAACCATGAGCTATCAGGAAAAGAGCGCCAGTAACGAAGAACATGAAATCGGACCGTCCACTCGAACAGGACCTGGACCTGAACTGATGGGAGCGGACACGCTCATCGGCAACGATGTCTATAACCTCGTGGGCGATGACCTCGGGGAAATCAAGGAGATCATGCTGGATATGCGCAGCGGCCGGATCATCTATGCGGTGCTAGCCTACAAACCCTTCTTCAGCCTGAGCGAAAAGCTGTTTGCCGTGCCTTGGCGAGCCTTGACGCTCGACACCGAGCACAAGCGTTTCTCGCTCGACGTTGACAGGGATCGGCTGAAGGATGCGCCAGGATTCGATAAGGGCCACTGGCCTGACATGGCTGAGCAGCGCTGGCAGATGGAGATCAGCCGTTTCTATGGCAGGACCGGCTGGGAGTAGAGGTAACGGAACTTCCCGCAGTTTGCGTCTTGGCGAGCTCGCGCGCGGCTTCAGTTGGCTGAGCCTGGCGCTTGCTGCTGGAATGTTCCTGCAAGGAATCCTGGGTGTGCCCACAATCCCTCCACCAAATCCCGCCACCGAATCCCCAAGCGCGGCGTCCCGCCGCAGCGCCGTCATACCCTGCCACACGGAAGCCTTATGGGCGCAGCTCCGCACAGAATCAATCGTCCTCCTGCCAGTGGAAGTGGTGCATCAAGCGATGGACGATGGGGGTGAGTACCAGGGCAGCGGTGACGATGAACACGAGTCCTGCATACAAGGCATATACCCCAGCGAATATCTTGCCTGCCACGCTTTGTGGCGGATTCACCGGTCCCATGCCGCCGAGGAGCATGGCCGAGTTCAAAAAGGCATCAACCCATGACAGGTGCTCGAATACCGTGTAGCCGAGCATGCCAATCCAGAGCGAAATCATTAACAAGGCACAGGCACCGATGAGATGCACCAGCAGCCGCCGGAGAAACCCGGCCCTGGGCAGTGGTGACTGCGTGTGCGACTCGTACATGGCGTGTTCTTCACGTCAAAAAAACGCTCCTGCGCCCCGTTTGGCAGGCAGGCCCGAAAGGGTGCGAGACAATTACCCCCGCGACCCTATGTCTGCTTGAATGTAGACGCCCACGTTCACTTTCTCACTGAGCCACTGGTCATTTTCGGTCGCACAGGTACACATGGGGAAAGCAACAGGGCGAGCTCCTGTGGCGCCCCCACTGTCGGAGGATGCTGGTGCAACGCTCTTCCCAAGGCTCCTGACGGTCATGTCCATTCCCCTCTGGTCACTGCTACTGGGGTTTCTCTTGATCATCATGGTGATGGCCGGAACCCTGCTTTCCCGGTTACTGCTCAGCAGTGCCATGGTCTACCTCTGTGTCGGCTACTCGCTCGGACCGGGTGGATTGGGGGTGATCACGTTCGACCCGATCCGTCATGCCGATGGGCTGGAGCGGGCCGCTGAGGTTGCAGTGCTCATCTCGCTGTTCAATGTGGGGTTGAAGATGGGAGCTGTTCCCTTGTACGACCGGCGCTGGATGCTGCCACTGCGCCTGGCGCTCACATCGATGACCGTTACCGTTGGCCTCATAACCGCCATCGGCGTCTGGGGGCTGGGACTGTCGGTGGGAGCCGCCGTGCTACTGGGAGGTATCCTGGCACCAACTGACCCCGTGCTGGCCTCTGGAGTACAAACCGAAAGCGAGAAGCATCCGGATCGCCTGCGATTCAGCCTATCCGGCGAAGGCGGCTTGAACGATGGCACAGCGTTTCCCTTCGTCATGCTTGGCCTCGGGCTGCTCGGTTTGCACGATCTCGGCGCCGGTGGTTGGCGCTGGTGGCTGGTCGATCTGCTCTGGGCAACTGCTGGCGGCTTGCTCATCGGCGCGGTGATGGGAGCCTTGATCGGTCGACTGGTGGTCCGCTTGCGTACGCGCCACCACCTCGCCGTGGGTCTGGATGAGTTCCTTTCTCTCGGTCTCATGGCCATGGCTTATGGAGTGGCACAGCTGTGCCTGGCATCCGCGTTCCTCGCCGTATTCGCGGCCGGCCTCGCGTTGCAACGCGTGAGGGAACAACCGCAGCCAGGCACAGCGTCTCTCAGCCCGGAGTCCGGCGTGAAAGGCCACGCCTATAGAGAGCTGGCTACCCACTCACACCACGCAAGCGCGACTATGGCAAACGCAGTGCTGGGCTTCAACGAACAACTGGAAAAGCTGGCTGAGCTGGCAATGGTACTGCTCGTCGGCGCACTGTTGCCCTCAGTGGTGACGTGGCCCGCCCTGTGGTGGTTCATTGCACTGCTGTTCATTGTGCTGCGATCACTGGCGGTTGCGGCTGGGACTCTGGGCGAATCCATGCCGATGCAGCAACGAGCAATGATCTGCTGGTTCGGGATTCGTGGAATCGGTTCGATCTTCTATCTGATGTTCGCCATACGCCAGGGCGTGAGCACGCCCCTGGCCGAGCAACTGATTGCACTGACCTTGATGACCGTTGCCGTGTCCATCGTGGTGCATGGTGTATCGGTGTTGCCGATGATGAAGTGGTATGAGCGGCACGAGTCGTGAAGCGCTGCCCCCAGCACAGTGGTACGCGGACGGAGCATGATCGCGTTCGTAGTTGTGCGAGTTTCTCCTTTCACGAGTACCGGTAGCAGAACGATCACTCCAACAAAAAGCCCGCTTCTGCGGGCTTGGTCATTGCGGGCGGCTTGCTGCGGGCTACTCTTCAGGCTTTTTCGTCTGCCCCTTGGTCCACTGCGTCTTCTTGCGGTCGGCGTTCCACCCGGTCGCTCCGGTGGGTATTTCCTTGATCTCGCCGCCCTTTGACAGGAATGCTTGTGTCTGCTCGTCCAGCTGCGATCTCGTTCGGCTTGTCGGTGTATCGGACATCGGAGTCACCTTTGAGTGATGAGCCGTCATTGCGAGCGACTCACTTGGGACTATACAGGCATCCCCCTTGCCGCGCCGTAGCAATTGACCGGCCCTCCAGATTGCTCTCAATCGAGCCCGCCTCAGAAAAAGCTATTCAATGCCAACAAACCCTGTATTCTCACAACACTGCCTGCCCAGTCTTGCGGCACCGTCTTGATGTTTTGTCCTTACGATTCTCCATCTCCTCGGCACCCTTCACTTCGCATTCAGTCACGGTCACGCTATTGCCGACCCCGTATTCCTGCACCTTGGAGATTCATCATCATGTCGACCCGCCAAAACGGAACCGTCAAGTGGTTCAACGCCGAAAAGGGCTTTGGCTTCATCAGCCCCGAATCCGGTCCGGACGTGTTCGTACACTTCCGTCAAATTGAAAGCTCTGGCTACAAGAGCCTGGACGAGGGGCAGCGCGTCTCCTTCCTCGTCACCGATGGCCCAAAAGGGCCTCAGGCCGAGCAGGTTCGCCCGCTGTAACGCCGCTTTAAGAAAAAGCCCTGCACATGTTGCGGGGCTTTTTCGTTTGAGCTTGGGAAACCCACGTCCTTGGAGCGTGGTCTTGACTCATCGGCTCTGCCTGTGACGATCGAACTGCCTGATGTACAGGATGAAGTCGGATCTTCAGTAGCCCGGATGAAATCCGTGGAAAGTCCAATCGCCGCTCCCGGGTTTCATCCGGGCTACGATCTGGCTTGCTGCATCTGCGATGCCCCCATATAGGGGCCATAGGCAAGAGACTTCAATCACGAACAGGTACGTGCCCACCGATCCTTTCCGGCTGCCGGGCACGCGATTTTCTGGCAGGCTGTGGGGCGTCCCCTTGCCCTGGAGTCAGCCGTGCCAAGCACGAGCCACCACACTCAGGACCTCTGGATCAGCCGTCTCCACGGTAGGCTCTTCGCGCGCATCTGGAGCCCCGACCCTCTCAGCCCATCCTTTGACGACGCGCCCATCGTGCTCTTCCATGATTCGCTCGGCTGCGTGGAGCTGTGGCGTGAATTTCCCGCCAAACTGGCGAGCATCACCGGCAGGACCGTAGTGGCATACGACCGGCTGGGCTTCGGCCGCTCGAGCGCGCATCCGGGGCAGCTCGCCTTCGGCTTCGTTGCGATGAGGCCGAGCGCGACTTCCCGCTGGTCAAGGACAGCCTCGGTATTCGCGAGTTCATCGCCTTCGGCCCCAGGCGCCGTTGGCGTCCGGGCACTCGGCTGACTATGATCGGAAGCCATGACGTCCTCACTCCCTACCCGCCAGCCCTGCCCGCCCGGCGCCTGCAATTGCGGGCGTGAGGAGTTGCTGGAGAATCCCGGCGCCGACGTACGCATCCTGCTGCTCACCCGGCAAGAGGAGAAACGCCTGCTGGAGCGGCTGGAGAAGATCCAGAGCCTGGCGGATCTGGAGCACCTGCAGCGACGCCTGTTCGAGCAGCTTGGGGTGCGCCTGCATATCGCGCCTGGATACAACGAAGTACGCAGCATGCGTGGCATCGATATCCGGATCGACGAGTTGCCCGGTCTTTGCCGCAAGACCCGGCAGTCCATTCCGGCGGCCATCCGCCGCGGCCTTGAACTGCACCCGGAAATCGCCTGGCGGCTGCTCGACGCCCACGACCTGTTGCGCGACGCCTGACACCCTTTGGGCGGCCTGGCCTTCCTCTCCGGTCAGTTGACTGAAGCCGTCGGGCACGCCCTCAGCAGCCCTCGACTGGCCTGGCCGATGATTTCCGCGAGCTTTCGCAGGTTGACCTGATGCGCCGCTACCAGTTGGTCCACTGAGTTGCCAGCAGGGGTTTGCAATGTGGTCCGGCAGGCCGTGGTGGCACCCGCCCCCGCCGGTTTAAGGCGCCATCTGGCATCCAGTAGCGAAAACTGACCGGGCACGGTATCGAAGCGCTGCACATCCACCCGCAGGGACGCCTGCGCCGAAGCCGCGGGCGTCGAGCCGAGCTGGTCGACCAGGGCATTCTTCAGCTCATCGGCAAGGCTGGCGCCCCACCATTCGGTCTCCAGGATCGCCAGGCCGGTATCACCCTGGCGCACGACGATCTGCGAACGATCGACCTGCGGCGGCACCGTCACCTGGTCGACGCGAATGTCCATGGCGACGCCACTCGCTGATTGCTTGGGAACAAGCGTGTGGTAGCGGATCGGCGCGCTGCTGCAAGCGCCCAGCATCACCAGCAACCCGGCCAGAAGTGCTTTGTGCAATATCGTCATTCGACTCGACTCCTTGTTCGCGGCGTTCATGGCTGCAGGTTCTGTGCATCGGTGGCTGCCGGACGGCCGCGGATCAGCGATTCGGGATGCCTGCCCAGATAGTCCGACAGGTCCCGCAGCGAGCGGGACATCCGCTCCAGCTGCTCAAGGGTATCGGTCATCTGCTCGCGCTGTGGAGAGTCCTCCGCCAATGCCGAATTGGCCGCTTGCACCGTCTTGCGAATCTCGTCCAGGGTGCCCTGGACGCCTGGCAGGGTCCGGGTGTTGAACTGCTTCAGGCTGCGGTTCAGTTCGCTCAGGTTGCCATCGAGGTTGTTGGCGATACGCTCCAACGGCAGCGCGTTGATCCGGTTGACCATCTGCTGCAGCTGCTCCTGAACCTTCTCGAGACTGCCAGGCACTGTGGGAATCATGAACGGCGTCTGGTTCGGATCGAAGGCGGCCTTTTCCGCATTCGGATAGAAGTCCAGCGAGATGTACAGCTGGCCGGTCAGCAGGTTGCCACTGCGCGCCTGAGCACGCAGGCCATGCTCGATAAAGCTGGCGAGCAACAGGCCGCTGGCCTTTTCATCGTCGGGTGAATGGTTGAGGGCTTCCAGCATCTTGTTGTGGGCGGGGCCTATGCGCTGGGGGTAGATGATCGCATCGACGATCACCGGGAAGGTCCGCTTCACGGGGTCGAAGTCCAGGCGAACGGCGGTGACCTTGCCAAAATTCACCCCCATGAACTCCACGGGCGCATCAACGGCCAGGCCACGCAGCGCCTGGTCGAATCGAAGTCGCAGGCGGCGCGCAATGCCATCGGGTGGCGCCAGGGCGGTTTCTTCATCGTCGAACAGCTCGAAATCGCTTTTCTCCGCCGCTGGCTCGTCGTCGACGATATGTTCGGGCGTGCGAAACGCCAGGCCACCAATCAATATCGACGACAGTGACTCGGTATTGACCTTCACGCCCTTGGAATCCAGGGCCACATCAATGCCACTGGCATTCCAGAAGCGCGTGTTGGCGGTAACGAACGCGTCGCTGGGGGCCGCAATGAATATGCCGATGTCGACGCCTGTACCCTTGGCATCCAATGCGTAGGAGACCACCTCGCCCACCGGAATCTTGCGGTAGTAGATCGGCGAGCCGATATCCAGTGAGCCGAGGTCTTTGGCGTGCAGGGTGAAGATCTTGCCCTTCTCGCCGTAGGTGATTGCCGGGGGTGATTCGAGCCCGGTGAAGCGCTTTGCACGCTTTGTCGATTGCCCGGCGTCAGCACCGATGAAGTTGCCCGACAGCAAGGTGTCAGCCCCGGTGACGCCGCCGGCACCGATGCGCGGGCGCACCACCCAGAACACCGAGTCCTCACTGGCGAACGACTCCGCCTCACGGAACAGTTCCACGGTAGTGTTGACGCTCTTCTTGTCCGCGGCCAGTTCGACGGCGGTGACCTCGCCGATCACCACGTTGCGGTACTTCACCAGCGTCTTGTGCGCGGCCAGGCCTTCACCGGTCTTGAAACTGATGGTGATGGTCGGGCCTTGTTCCATCCAGCTGCGCACCACCAGCGACGCGCCCACCAGCAGCGCGACAATGGGCACTATCCAGACCAGCGACACGTTCCAGCGCCGTGTCCGGATCTCCGCCTGCCCAGGCGCTGAACCGCCTTCAGTGTGCTGCTGCATTGGTTGCATCCCCCGTGGATGGTTCGCCGTCCCAGATCAGGCGTGGATCGAAACTCATGGCCGAGAGCATGGTGAACACCACCACCACGCCGAAAAAGAGGATGCCGGGGCGCGGTTCGATGGTGCCCAGCTCCTGCATCTGTACCAGCGCTGCAACAAGAGCCACGACCAGCACATCGAGCATCGACCAGTAGCCGATCAACTCGACGAAGCGATAGAGCTGCGCGCGCTGGCGCCGCGCCCAGTCACTGTGCCTCTGCGCAGTGACCAGCAAGAGCAGCAAGGCCCCGAACTTAATGGCCGGCACGCCGATGCTGGCAATGAAGATAATCAGTGCGATGTCCCAGGCGCCGCTTTCCCAGAATTCCAGGACGCCGCCAACGATGGTGCTGTCGAGGCCACTGCCGAACATGCGGGTGTTCATCACCGGCAGCAGGTTAGCGGGTATGTAGAACACCAGGGCAGCCAGCAGATAGGCCCAGGTGCGTGTGATGGAGTCGGTCTTGCGTGCATGCAAGGGCGCGCCGCAGCGGCTGCAGTGGTGCCGATGGCTGCCCATGTCGCACGCCAGTCCGCAACCGTGGCACAGGCAGAGGTTCATCTCGCTTGCCAGTGGCGGATTCACAGGCACTCCCAGAGGTCGCGGACGTCGCGGCCAGCGATGTAGATGATCAAGACACTCAGTGCAGCAAGCGCCACCAGGCCGATTCCCGGAATCACATCCAGCAGCCCCGCCAGCTTGATGACCGCCACCATGGCGCCCAGCAGGCAGACCTCCAGCATGCTCCAGGGTCGCAGTGCCTCCAGGCTGCGCATGCAGACGGAAAACCCCGGCGCACGCTGGGCCGCGACGGCGAAGCCGAACACCCAGATCAACAGACCGACCTGCAGCACCGGAGCGAAGATGATCGCCAGCGCGGCGACCAGTGCGATAAAGGTGATGGGGCCGTTACTGAGGATCAGCACCGAGTCCCAGAGCGTCGCCGAATTGCTGAGCCCTTGCAGGCTGATGCTCATGACCGGGTAGACGTTGGCGAACACCAGCAGGATCGCCGCCGTGATACTCAGCGCCAGGCGCTGCTGCACCGAAAGTCCCCCGTGCCGCTGAATCAACCCGCCGCAGCGCACGCACAAGGCGCGTTGGTGCTTGCTCAACGCGGCCTTCCGGTACACCGCATCGCAGTACTCGCAAATGATCAGTCCGTTGCTATTTGCCATATGGGCGCCACCCGACGCAGACATGGAGACACCCCGCACGGTCAGCCCGAGGCGGCTAGAGCCCGCCAACAGCAGGCCAATTAGCACAAAGCCTAGCCAATGAATGCGCAGTGCAAGGCTGAATCTGCCGCAAACAGCCGTCGATGCCGGCAAGTCGCCCGCGCCCTGCGTGTACCCCTACTAAGCTTCACTCCACACACACCAGTCGCCTGATCCTTACTGGTAGGGCACAGGTACCGCCCATGAACGAACCACCGTCAAGCAAGCCTGCCGACTCGGGGCAGGCGCCACGAGCGCCGGCGCCGTCTGGATGGCAACGCTGGCTGCCGGGCGTGCAGACACTGCGCCATTACCAGGCGGCTTGGTTGCCCAAAGACCTGCTCGCCGGCCTCGTGCTGACGGCCATGCTGGTACCCGTCGGGATCGCCTATGCGGAAGCCTCGGGCGTTCCGGGCATCTATGGCCTGTATGCCACCATCGTTCCGCTGCTCGCCTACGCGCTGTTCGGCCCCAGCCGCATCCTGGTGCTCGGCCCGGATTCGGCACTGGTTGCCATCATCCTGGCCGTTGTGCTGCCGGCTTCCGCTGGCGATCCACTCCGCGCGATAACCCTCGCCAGCGCCATGGCCCTGGTGTCCGGGCTGGTCTGCATCGGCGCCGGCCTGTTGCGCCTCGGTTTCATAACCGAGCTGCTGTCCAAACCCATTCGCTATGGATACATGAACGGCATCGCCCTGACGGTACTGATCAGCCAGACGCCGAAACTGTTCGGCATCTCCTTCGAAAGCGCCGGTCCCCTGCGCGATACCCTGCACCTGTTCCAGGCCCTGCTCGATGGCAAGGCCAACTGGTACGCCTTTGCCGTGGGCGCCGGCACCCTGGCCATCATTCTCCTGCTCAAACGACATCCGCGCGTGCCGGGCCTTCTCATCGCGGTAGTCGCCGCCACGCTGGTGGTGGGCCTTTTCGGCCTGGACGCGACCCATGCCGTCAAGGTGGTGGGATCACTGCCTCAGGGATTGCCGAGCTTCAGCCTGCCCCTCATCGGCGCGGCCGACCTGGGCACTGTGCTCGTCGGTGGATTCGCCGTGGCCCTGGTTTCCTTCGCCGATACCAGCGTGCTGTCACGCACCTATGCGGCCAGGACGCGCACACGGGTAGACCCGAACCAGGAAATGCTTGGCCTGGGCGTGGCTAACCTGGCAACAGGCTTTTTCCAGGGCATCCCCATCAGCAGCAGCTCTTCGCGCACCCCCGTCGCCGAGGCGGCAGGTGCGCAGACCCAACTGACCGGAGTCTTCGGCGCCCTGGGCGTGGCGCTGCTGTTGCTGCTTGCTCCCAACCTGCTGCAGCACCTGCCCAACAGTGCACTCGCAGCGGTGGTGATTGCTGCCGCTATTGGCCTGTTCGAGTTCAAGGACCTGCGGCGCATCTACCGCATCCAGCAATGGGAATTCTGGCTGTCCATCACCTGTTTCGTTGGCGTTGCCGTACTGGGAGCGGTGCCCGGCATCGGCCTGGCGGTCGTCATCGCGGTGATCGAGTTCCTGTGGGACGGCTGGCGCCCGCACTTCGCCGTGCTCGGCCGAGTCGACGGCATCCGCGGCTATCACGATATTTCCCGTTACCCCCATGCGCGCCTCGTCCCCGGCCTGGTGCTGTTCCGCTGGGACGCACCGCTGTTCTTCGCCAACGCAGAATTGTTCCAGAACTGTGTGCTGGAAGCCGTTGCGAACAGTCCGACGCCAGTGCGCAGAGTCGTGGTGACGGCGGAGCCGGTCACCAGCGTGGATGTCACCTCGGCCGATATCCTCATCGAGCTGGAGCAGGCACTGCGAGCATCAGGCATCGAACTTCGGTTCGCAGAAATGAAGGACCCGGTGAAAGACAAGCTCCGGCAGCTGGAAGTGCTGTCACGGATCGGCAGCGACATCTTCCAGCCGACGGTGGGCGCCGCCGTGGACAACTACCTTGAAGAGCACGGGGTGGACTGGACGCCCTAGCCGTGCCGGGGCGAGATCATCAACCCTCGATACACACCGACTCGGCGGGAACCACCAACGCCTGCACGCCGAAACTCGACATGCTGCCGAGCACCGCGTTGTGGTGGGCGATGATCTGCGGCGCACTGATCGCGGCGTTGTCCAGGGTGGAGTGGGCATCCGCCGGCAATACCACCTGGTAGCCCAAAGCCAGGGCGCGGCGCACCGTGGTGTCCACACAGTAGTCGGTCTGCAGGCCACAAATGATCAAACGCTGGATGCCGCACTGCTGGAGCGTTTCCTGCAACTCGGTCTTGTGGAAAGAGTCGGGGGTGGTCTTGCGGATGCGGATGTCGCTGTCCGCCACGGCAAGGTCCTCCGCCAGTTGCCAGCCCTCGCTGCCGAACTGGAAATAGTCGCCGGGTTCTTCGTGCTGGATCACCACCACCGGGACGCCCGCGGCTCGTGCCTTGGCGCTGAGGACGTTGATGGTGTCGATCACGCGATCGATCTCGAAGGCGGCGTATTCACCGACGCTGATGGCGCGCTGGACATCGATGATCAGTAGAGCGGTGTTCATGGAGAGTCGTCCCTGGAAAGAAAAATGGAGCTTAGAGCGGCAGACCAATCGACGCCAGTTGGCAGCCGGAAGGATATCAATGGGGTCTTGAGCTGTATCCGCAGATCGCCTGGCGGCTGCTTCGACGCCCACGACCGGTTGCGCAACGCCTGACGCCCGCCGGGCGGCCTGGCCGCCCTCCCCGGTTGGCGCTATACCGAAAGCGTTCGTTTCACGCCGAGGAGTCGCGCCCGATGTCCATCCCGCTGGTGATCCGCAACATGCTCCGCCCCGAGCTGGACGAATTGGTCGGCTGGGCCGCGCGCGAGGGCTGGAACCCTGGCCTGCACGATGCCCAGCTGTTCTGGGCAACCGATCCCGAAGCCTATATAGCGGCTGAGCTGGACGGCGAGCTGATCGGCGGCGGCGCCATCACGTCCTACGCCGGCGAGTTCGGCTTCATGGGCTTTTTCATCATCCGTCCGGAGTATCGCGGACATGGCCTTGGCGACCGCCTCTGGCATGCCCGCCGTGACCGCCTCCTGGCCCGGCTGCGTCCGGGTGCCGCCATCGGCATGGACGGTGTGTTCGCCATGCAGGACTACTACGCCAAGGGCGGTTTCGTCTTCTCCCACCGCAACCTGCGTTTCCAGACGGAAATCACCGAGCCAACGCAATGGACTCCTGGCGAAGAGGTCGTTCCCCTCGCCGAGTTCGCCCTCAACGAGGTGCTCGCTTATGACCGCACCTGCTTCCCGGCACCGCGCCGCGCTTTCCTCCAGGGCTGGATCACCCAGCCCGACGCGCTGGCACTTGGCTGTCGGCGCAATGACCATCTGGCGGGTTTCGCGGTCATCAGGCGCTGTCAGGATGGCTGCAAGATCGGCCCCTTGTTCGCCGATGACGCCAGCGCGGCCGAAGCGCTCTACGTGCAGTTGGCAGGCTTTGCTGCGGGCGGGCTGCTGTTCCTCGATGCTCCGGAGAACAATCCCGCGGCCATGGCACTGGTACAGCGCCACGGCATGAGCGAAGTCTTCGGCTGCGCGCGGATGTACCTCGGCCCCGCACCCGTTGTCGCCCAGGACCGCGTCTTCGGCGTCACCACCTTCGAGCTCGGCTGATGGTCGAGCGCGACCTGCTCGGTTATGGCGGCAAGCCGCCCCACCCACGCTGGCCGGGCGATGCGCGGGTGGCCGTGCAGTTCGTGCTGAATGTCGAGGAAGGCGCCGAATCCTGCGTGCTCAACGGCGATGCCCAGTCCGAAGCCTACCTGCACGAACTGCCGGGACGATCGGCGCGCATCGGCGAACGCGACCTGAGCGTGGAAGGCCTTTACGAGTACGGGTCGCGGGCAGGTGTCTGGCGCATCCTCGACCTCTTCGCCGAACGCGGTCTGCCGCTGACCGCCTTTGCCGTGGGGCGGGCCCTGGAACTGGTGCCGCAGATCGGCCACGCCCTGCGTGCCTGCGGCCATGAGGTTGCCGGGCACGGCTATCGCTGGCTGGATTACCGGGAAATTCCCGAAGACGACGAGCGGCACCACATCCAGCTGACCCTCTCACTGATCGAGCGCATCTGCGGCCGCCGTCCGCTGGGCTGGTACACCGGACGCGTCAGCGCCAACACCCGCCGGTTGCTGCGCGAGGAAGGTGGCTTTCTCTACAGCTCGGACGCCTACAACGACGACCTGCCCTACTGGCTGCCCGGCTCGCCGCCTCACCTGGTGATCCCTTACACCCTGGTCAACAACGATGCCCGCTACCTGATGCCCCACGGTTTCGCCTCGGGAGAGGACTTCTTCCAGCTCCTGAAGGACGCCTTCGACTGTCTCTGGCTGGAGGGCGCGCGGCAGCCAAAGATGATGAGCGTTGGCTTGCACGGCAGGATCAGCGGCCACCCGGCCCGCGCCATGGCGCTGGCGCGTTTCCTCGACCATGTAGGGCGGCATGAGGGGGTGTGGGTCTGTCGGCGGGAAGAGATCGCCCGGCACTGGATGGCCGAGCATGGATATGAGGTGGGCCTCCCTGGGGGCAGCCCGCCTTAGCACCTGTTTACGATCGCGAATCGTCAACAGGTGCTTGGCCGTCCGCCGATCAGTGGAACGGGAAGATGTAGTTCATCCACGCCGCCATGCGCAGGAGGATCTTGCGCATGATCGCCACATGGTGGAAATGCTTGCTGTAGAGCGCCGCCTGGCCATAGGCCCCGCCTGGCATCTGCGCAGCGTACTGGGCGTAGGCCGGATCGGTGATTTCGATAAGCACCGGCACCCGCCCCGGAGGGGGTGAACCCGTATAACTGATCAGGGTGCCGGACGGTTGCACCTGGCCTTCGCCAATCACCCCGATCACCTGCTTCACCTTGCCCGAGAACACCTGGCCAGGGATGCCGTCGAAGGCGACTTCCGCCTCGTCGCCAACGCTCAGACGCAGCTGGCTGTTCTGGCGCATCCAGGCGATGAAGTAGAAGCCTTCGTCGGGGATGAAGACCATGGACGGGCGCAACGGCAGCTTCACTGCACGCACGCCCGGGCGCAGGGAAACATGGGTGACGAACCCCTTGCTGGGCGCCCGTATCACCGTGTTGTCGAGATCGAACTGGGCGATGTTCAGCTGCGCCTGCAGATCGTCCACCCGCGCGGTGGTGAGGTCCACATCACGGCGGTTGCCGACATTGCGCGCGGCCAGCTCACGGGCTCGGGACTGATCGGCACGGGCCGAAACCAGTTGGGCCTTGATCGACTTCAGCTTGTTCTCAAAGGGCGTCGGGTCGATACGGAACAACACATCACCCTTCTCCAGTGGCTGGTTGCCCGTGACCGGCACCTCGATCACCTGGCCGGACACCTCCGGCACGATGGGTACCGAGACGAAATAGGTACGCGCCACCTCCGAATAAGGGTGGTTGTAGTTCATCAGGAAGATCAGCGCGCCGATCAGCACGATGCCGCCCAGCACCGCGGTGGGTACGGTCCACTTGTTCAGCGGGATCTTGAAGATCTTGAAGATGGCGATGCAGATCGAGGCGTAGGTGAGTACCAGCAACAGGTCCATGGCTCAGAGCTCCTTCTGCTCGCCCTGCGGGGCCGGTTCGCGTCCTTCGAGTTGCTCGATGCGCTGGCGCAGCTCCGCCAGTTGCTCCGCCAGCTCCGCTTCCGGGCCGGATCCGGGCGTGCCGGCGCTGAATCCCCATCCCCGGTCCTCGCGGTACAACATGGCCCAGATCCACAGGAAGGGCCAAAGGGCATGCAAGGTGAACAGGCTGACCCAGCCAGCGGCGTGGATGGCGTCCTGGTGCGGATGGTTGCGGTGCACCGCAATCTCGTAGGGAATGTCGTGGAGAACGATGATTCCGTAGAACAGCACAATCCCCACGAAGATAAGAACGCCCAGAGCGAAGTAGTCGAGCATGATGTCCTTTCCTGAGTGCGACCATCACAACGGGAGCAGTCGCATCGAACAATCCGAAAACGGCATCGCCACCTGCCGCAATGCGGCCGGTGGCGATCCCCCGTGTTCCAGATTAGTTCAACTTCTCTCGCTTGCCGGCTGTCGTGGCGAAGACTCCATGCGGGTGCTCTCCGCCGCTTCGGCAGCAGGCGTTGCCTTGGGCACACCGGCAAGACCGACCGCCTGCTCCGCCTCGCCGCGCTCACGCAGCAGGAAGTACGACAGCGCCGGAATCAGGATAAGTGCGCCGATCATGTTCCAGAGGAACATGAAGGTGAGCAGGATGCCCATGTCGGCCTGGAACTTGATCGGCGACCAGGCCCAGCACACAACGCCGGCAGCCAGGGTGATACCAACCAGCGCCACCACGCGCCCGGTGAAGGACACCGCCTGCTTGTAGGCGGCCGACAGAGGCATGCCCTGGCGCTGGTACTGCAGCTGCACGCTGAGCAGGTACAACGCGTAGTCCACGCCGATGCCGACGCCGAGGGCGATGACCGGCAGCGTGGCGACCTTCACGCCGATGCCCATCACTACCATCAACGCCTCGCAGAGCACTGAGGTAAGTACCAGCGGCAGCAGTGCCACCAGGGTCGCGCGCCAGCTTCGGAAAGTGACCAGGCAGAACAGCGTTACCGCCAGGTAGACGTAGAGCAGCATGGTGCGGTTGGCGTCGCGCACCACGATGTTGGTCGCCGCTTCTATTCCGGCGCTGCCCGCCGCCAACAGGAATTGGCGATCCTCGCTGCTGTTCTCGGCGGCGAAGCGCTCGGCGATGGCGACCACTTCATCCAGGGTCTGGGCCTTGTGGTCCTTGAGGAAGGCGATCACCGGCATCAGCGAGCAATCGGTATTGAACAGCTCGGGCGTGTTCACCGACGCCTGCTGGGCGGCGTAGTTGAGCACATCCTGGTTGCGCTGCAGGCTGAGGAACTTCGGGTTGCCCTCGTAGGTGCCAGCAGTGATCTGGCGCACCGCGTTGGCCAGGGACGAGGTTGCCTGTACGTTCGGGTGCTGTTGCAGCGCCCAGGCCAGGCGGTCGGCCTGGATCAGCGTCTGGTAGTTCAGGCAGCCCTCGGCAGGCGTTTTCACCATCACCGCGAACAGGTCGCTGGACAGCGCGTAGTGGCTGGTGATGTAGGCGTTGTCGCGGTTGTAGCGTGAATCCGGCCGCAGCTCAGGCGCACCGGCATCCAGGTCGCCGATCTGCAGGTTCAAGCTGACCATGAAGCCCGCTACGCCCAGGACAGCAGCCACGCCGACCGTGGTCAGGGCCCAACGCTTCTCGGTGAAACGGTCAAGGAAGTCCCAGACATGGCCGAAGCCCTTATGCGCGGCGGCATTGGTATCGATGCGCAGGGCGCGCTCGGCGGCTTTCTTGCCAACACCGACGTAGGACAGCGCCACGGGCATCATCAGTAGCGTCGTGAGGATCAGCACCGCCACGCCGATACTGGCGGTGATGGCCAGGTCCTGGATCACCGGGATGTCGATCAGCATCAGCACGGCGAAGCCCACCGCATCGGCCAGCAAAGCAGTGACCCCGGCGAGGAACAGGCGGCGGAAGGTATAGCGCGCGGCCACCAGGCGATGGGTGCCCAGGGCGATGTCCTGCATGATGCCGTTCATCTTCTGGGCTGCGTGGGACACACCGATGGCGAAGATCAGGAAGGGGACGAGGATCGAATACGGGTCCAGGGCATAACCCAGCCACGCGACGATGCCCAGCTGCCAGACCACGGCCAGCAGCGAGCAGACGATCACCAGCAGGCTGCTACGCAGGCAGCGGGTGTAGGCCAGGATGATGAAGAAGGCGGTGCCAACGGCCAGGCCGAAGAAGGCCATGACCCGCAGCAGACCATCGATCAGGTCGCCCACCAGCTTGGCGAAGCCGATCACCCGGATCTTGATCGCGCCCTGTCCTTCCTCGCCCGAGGCTTGCGCCTGGGTGTCGCCGGCGTATTCGAAGCGCAGACGGAACTTGTCTTCCAGGGTGCGCGAGAACTGGTGGTAGTCCACGCCCTTGCCGCCAGCGGTGGCCTGGTCCAGCAGCGGCACCACCAGCATGGTGGATTTGAAGTCATTGGCGACCAGACTGCCGACGATACCGGCGCGGGCGATGTTCTGCCGCAACTGTTCGATGCTGGCAGGAGAACCGTCATAGCCATCGGGCATCACCGGTCCACCCTGGAAGCCCTCTTCGGTCACTTCGGTCCAGCGTACGCCGGGTGCCCAGAGCGACTTCATCCAGGCGCGGTCTACGCCCTCGGTAAGGAAGAGTTCGTCGTGTACTTGCTTGAGTGCGTCGAGATAGGCCGGGTCGAAGATGTCGCCCTGGGTGTTTTCCACCACCACGCGCACGCTGTTGCCCAGACCGCGCAAGGCCTTGCGGTTGTCCAGGAAGTTCTGGATGTAGGGGTGCCCCTGGGGAATCATTTTCTCGAAGCTGGGCCGCAGTTCGAGGCGTGTGAGGGCCATGTAGCCCAGCAGCAGCGTGACCAGCAGGATGCCTACCACGAACGGAACGCGATGGTTGAACACCATACGTTCCAGCAGGTTGCCACTTCGTGCGTCGAAGTCCTTGATGTCCCGGATCACCGGCATTGCGTCTTGTTTCATGCCACCCATGATGGGTTCGCCTCGCTCTTATTCTTGTTTGCCAGAAGCCAGGGGCCGTTGGCTGAATCCGCGCGCGCCCACCAGCAGCAGGCCGCTATCGCCTGTCGCCAGGGCACCATAGACAGGCACCGGCTGGCCGATGTCCAGGGGCTGGAAACTGCTCCCGTCGTCACGGCTGGCCAGCACCTGACCGGTCTGCCCGAATAGATAGATGCTGCCGCGGGCATCGCGGGCAGACGCGGTGATGCTGCTGTTCAGCCCGGTCTTCACCGGACTCCAGCTGGCGCCGTTGTCATGGCTGCGATAGGCGTGGCCGCGCAGGCCGTAGGCCAGCACCAGGCGCGGCTGGACGGCAATGCCGAAGAAGCTGCCCTGGTAGGGTGATGCCAGCGCCTGGAAGCGCTCCTCACCGTCGCCCAGGCGTAACAGCAGCCCCTGCTCGCCGCCAATGAAAATATGCTCTCCGTCACCCGTGATCGCGTTCAGGTGGTAGGCGGAGGGGTTGTCGGTGCGGTCCGCCCAGGGCTCCCAGCTCTGGCCGCCGTCGCGGGTGCGGAAGATCAGGTTGAAGGCACCAACGACGAAACCATTGCGCTCATCGCTGAACCAGAGGTCGAGAAAGGGCTTATCAGCGCCTTCCGCCTCGATCCGCTTGCCCTCTTCCACCCATTGCCCGGCATCGGGACGGGCGCTGTAGTAGTCCTGCATCAGGCGGCCCAGCTGACGACCATCGAGCTGCTTCTGCCAACTGGCGCCACTGTCGCGGCTGTGCAGGACGACGCCGTCGTGCCCCACTGCCCAGCCTTCGCTGGCCGTGGGGAACTGGACGGCATTGAGGTCGGAGCTGACCGGAACGTTGGCCTGGGTCCAGCTTTTGCCCTGGTCATCGGAGTACAGGATATGGCCACGCTGTCCCACGGCTACCAGCCGCGTACCGGCCTGCGCCAGGTCGAGCAGCGGGCTGCGCACCGCCAGCTCGCTGCGCTGCGCAGGAAGGTCGAGCACATCCACCAGCGGCGCGGCACCACAGCTGCCGGCCGCCAGGGCCAGGCCCAGGGCGACGAACTTGAAAGAAAACATCGGGACGTCCTCTAGAAAAAACACGTTGCCGCGCCCCCACACACAAGGGGAGCGGCAACCAACCTGGCTCAGCGAATGCCGGCGCCGGCCAGGGACTCGGCTGCCCACTGAGCCTTGGTCAGCGGGTCGATGTAACGGATGCCGCCGTAGGGGCCGACGATGCCATTGATGTTGTAGGAGTTACCCACCAGGTCGTAGATCACGAACGGGGTGGTATCCGGTACTTGCTTGTCATAGCTCTGGCTAAGGAAGGCGAAGGAGCCACGGTAGATCTGCCCACGGGCGTCGTACTGGTCGGAGGCCAGGGCCACCCAGCTGTCTTCATCCAGATAGAAGCGGCGCTTGGCGTAGATGTGACGGGCGCCCTCCTTGAGCGTGCCTTCCACGACCCACACCCGGTGCTTCTCCCAACGCACATGATCTGGCGCCAGGTGGCTGGGGGTAGTCAGGGATTTCGGGTCCTGGGCGTAGGTCAGCTCGTAGGTGTTGTAGGGCACGATCATTTCCTGCTTGCCCACCAGCTTCCAGTCGTAGCGGTCCAGTGCACCGTTGAAGACGAATACGTCGTCGTAGGTGCCGGCACCGGCGGTACCTGGGTTCGGCGTGTCATAGGCCAGGCTCGGCGCCAGCTTCACGCGGCGCTGACCAGGCAGGTACTGCCAGGCGCGGCGCGGCTGCTCGACGGCGTTGGCCGCGTCCTTGAGCATGATCGCCTCACCGGCACGGCGCGCCGGGCCCGAGTAATACAGCTTCATCTGGTAGTACACGTCGGTGTTGGCGATCGGCTTGGAGAGGTCTTCGTAGATCGGGTAGTTGATGAACGCCTGCCCGGTGGTGGCCAGGGTGGCCACGCCCGCGGAGTCGACGTTCCAGGAGTCGTACTTGGAGTTGATGGTCACGCCCTGGTAGCGCAGCAAGTGGTTCCACATGGCTTCGGCGCCCGACTGCGGAATTGGGAAAGGCACGCCCGGGAGCACGTTGTCCAGAGCCAGGCCACCATTGGCGGTCTTGGCGCCCGTGGCGTTCTTCACAGCGTTGTCCAGCACAGGCTTGGGCATGGCCACGGTGCGGTGGGTCGGGAAGACGTCTACACGGAAGCTCGGATAACGCTTGGCCAACTCCACGGTCGTGGCACTGAGCACGTCTTTGTACTGATCGACGTTCTTGCCATCTATCACCAGCACGGGCTGCTCGCTGGCGAAGGGGTCCGGACGCATGCTGTCACCGGACTTGAAGCCGGCCGGCGCAGTGGTCAGGCCGCCTTCATAGGCGGGGATCGAACCGTCGGCGTTGGCGGCTTTTTCGGCCCCCACGAGGGTCAGGCTGGTGCCCAGTTTGGCAGCTTCCTCAGGCGACACGGCAGCTTGTACGTAACCGGCGAAGGCCACCGCAAGGGAAGCCGCCATCAGAGTTTTCACGAATTTCATCTCGTTGTTCTCCCGCTCGGGTTGCGAGCAATGCGGATTATCAGAAGGTGGTCTTTAAGGTCAGGTACACCGCGCCACGGTCTTCCGTGGTAGCCCCGCCGCCGGAGAAGGAGGAATAGCCCCCGGCGTAGCAGGTGTAGCGCTGCGTGGCATCCAGTGCGTTAGGTGTCGAGCCGTCTGTGGCTCCGTTGGTGCATTTCTCGGCATCGCCGAAAGAGTCCACGTACTTCAGGTCAACGAAGTACTGGTTGTAGATCGCCGCGCCGACACCGACCGAGTAGGTTCCGGTGTCTTCGGCGCCGCCACCCTGGACCGGGGACACGCCATCCAGGCCGACGTTCACGGACATCGGCGCGGAGAGGTCGACGCCCGGGAACACCTGGTACCAGGTGGGCGTGAAGTTCACCGCCAGGCCCCAGTTGTCACGGGTCGGCTTGTCGATGCCACGGTAGCTGTCGTCGCCCTTGTAGAGCGCCTCGTTCTGGCTATCGAGCTTCAGCAGGTTGCTGTAGTAGAGCTCGCCCAGCAGGGTCGCCGCGTCGAACAGCGGCGTATCGCCGATGGCCATCAGGCCGTTGACCGTCCAGTGCAGGGTGTCGCCGGTGGCGCTCATGCTGTCGCCACTGCTCGGCAGGTCGGTGACGACGCCGGTACCGGGTACACGCGCCGGCAGCAGGCCGAGGCCGGCGGCCAGGCCGCCGGGGCCCGAAGCACTGACGATGGCCGGGATGCTCGCCAGCGGCATGTTGTGGCGGATGTTCAGGTCACTGGACACACTGATGCCGGCGATGTCCTTGGACAGACTCAGACCGAAGATGTCGATGTCGTCGCCATAGGCGAACTTGTAGTTGGTGGTGCGGATGGAGTTCTGCACGTTGGCGATGGGGCCGCCCGTACCGCGCGCTGTCAGCCCGGTGCCATCGAGCACGGCTTGCGGGAGGATTTCCGAGGTGTTGCGGTAGTAAGCGCCGAGTGTGCCGTCCAGCCACTCCGGCGACCACTTGAGCATCAGGCCCCAGTCACCGCGCTTGTCCGGCGTGATGTCGTGGCCGCGGCGGATGGTGGTCAAGGTGCCGTTCGCCCCCGCCAGGCCCGGACCGCCAGTGTGGCCAAGCAGGAACGACTGGGCGCCGAACCCGACCAGGTCGGAACTGCCGTAGTAGGTGCCGGCCTCGGGCAGGCGAGCGGCATCCCAGTCGAGGAAATACTGGGCGGCCACGGTCAGTTCCGGGTTGATGGTGAAGGAAGTGGACACCTGGTTACGTGGTACGAACAGCTCCTTGGCCTCGGTGCCCGGCGCTGCGGAGAGCTTGGCCAGGTCCAGGCCGGACTGGCCATAGCTGATGCCATGCACCGGGTTGAGGATGGTCTCGCCCCAGTAAACGTTGTGCTGGCCGGCCTTGATGCTGAACATCGACTCGTCGCCCACTTCGGTGCTGTAGAACACGAAGGCGTCGAGGATCTCGCCGGACGGGCCGCTGTAGTAGCGCTGGGCGTAGTTGGAAAGGTGCGGGCTGCCGAACGCCGGGTTGCGGGTGCTCGGCTGGCCGACGATGCTGGAAAACGCGTCGTTGCCGTTGACGAACGGGTTGGAGTTGGAGCCGGTATTGTCGTAGGCCTTGTCGTACCAGCTGGCAGCACTGACGCGGAAGCCCTTGTTGCCGCCGTGGATCACGTCCAGCTCGGTCAACAGGTCGACACGGTTGGTGATGTTGGTGCCGGAGCGACGGAAGTTGTAGTCGCCGTCGTTGTTGTTCGGCGTGGCCAGCATGCGCTTGTCCGCGCTCTCGGTGCGCACGCCGTAGTTGTACTTCACGGTGTTGTCGAAGCGTATCGACCAATCCGGGTTACCGGTGTCGACTTCGAAGGCCTGCACCATGGCCGGTGCGCCCATCCCGGCGGCAATGGCCGAGGCGAGCAGGCACCTGCGCAAGTTGAGGTTGTGATTGTTCTTGTACTTCATGCGTTGGCTCCGCTTCTTGTTGTAATCGCTACCGCAACCTTTCCGTGCTCCCTGCTTCGTTGACGCGCAGTCGGTTGCATCGCCGCGCGCTGTATTCGCCAGTCTCCCCGGCCGAAATCGATCTGGTTGTGCTTCAGCGATCCAGCAGCTGGATCAGCTCATGGGCAAAAGGCCATTCGCCGTAACCCGATGCCGGGTTGAGATGTCCGACCTTGCCCAGCTCGACCAGGCTGCTGTCCCAGTCATTGGCCAGGCTGCGAACCGCTTCCAGGCTTGCCAGATGATCGTCGTCACTGGCGCAGACCAGGCTGGGGAACGGCAGCGGCTGTCGAGGCAGTGGCGTCCAACCATTGGCCTGCAGGGATTCGGGGCTCGGGTAGTTCGCCGGCCAGGTGGCATCCAGGTCCGGCGGGGTCGCCAGCAGCGCCCCCTTGATCGGCCGGCTGTAACGGGCCGCCCAGTGCGCCACCATGAGCACACCGGCGCTGTGGGCCACGAGGATTACCGGTCCCTCGATCTGCTCCAGCTCGCGCTGGATGGCCTCTACTCGGGCCGGCAGGCTCAGCTTGTCTCGCTCCAGTGGCGGTACGCTGCGCACCTTGGGCAGTTGCTCGGCCAGCAGGGTTTGCCAGTGCTCCGGCACATGCTCCCGAAGGCCCGGGACGATGAGGATGGTTGCGTTGTTGTTATCGATCACGGCATTACCCTTTTGCGTTCGATGGGATCGCCATCGCGGCGGAAGGAACTTCGTGATGCAAACAGTAGAGACGCAAGGGGGTGACCGCTTTTCATAGAACGTCAGGCGCTTCGCATTTCATGACAGCGCGATTTTGCCCCGCCTTACGGTGCATTCGAGGACCACGCCCGCCGTCCGTGGCCTGGGCCAATTTCCAGGGATTGGCTTTACTTTCATCTGGCCGGAACGAGGAAAAATGCCGGCGTTGTCATGAAAGACAAATTCAAAGACTATCGGCGCCGACAGACTCACTTCGCTTTATCTGACAAGAACAATCGGTGCATGCCTACAGGCCAGCTCCGATACAACGACAGCGTGGCGATCGACATGACCCCAATGGTTCGCGCGGCGGCCCTCACCAACTACATGGAAGTGGCCCAACACCTCGGCCTCAACCCGCAACAGATGCTGCGCCAGGCGGGCCTCAGCCAGGCACTGATAGAGAACCCCGACCAACGCCTGCCCACCTCGGCGGCCGCCACCCTGCTGGAAGACTCCGCTCGCATTAGTGGCTGCCTCACCTTCGGCTTGCGCATGGCCGAGTCCCGCCAGTTATCCGATTTCGGCGTTATCAGTCTGCTGCTCTCGCACCAGCCAACCCTGCGCGATGCCCTGGAAACCATCGTGCAGTACCGCCACCTGCTCAACGAATCCCTGGCGTTGTTCGTGGACGAGGTCGGCAAGACCGTGGTCCTGCGCGAGGAAATCATCACCGACCCGCCGGTACCCATTCGCCAGGGCATGGAACTGGCCATTGGCGTCCTGTTCCGCATGTGCAGCGCCCTGCTCGGCTCGGGCTGGCGCCCGCTTTCGGTGAATTTCAGCCACGACGCACCGCCGGACCTGCAACTGCATCGGCGTGTCTTCGGCTGCAAGGTGGAGTTCGGCAGCGAGTTCAACGGCATCGTCTGCCAGGCCTCGGACCTGGACAAAGCCAACCCCCTGGCCGACCCGGCCATGGCCCGGCACGCCCTCCGTCTGGTGGAGACACTACCCGGCGCCGCCAAGCAATCCACCCTGAACGATGTACGCAAGGCCATCTACCTGCTGCTGCCCATGGGGCGCGCCACCATCGAACAGATCGCCCAGTCCATGGGGTTGAACGTGCGGACCCTGCAGCGCCGGCTCGAAGACAGCCAAGTGACCTTCTCCGACCTGATCAACGATGTGCGACGCGACCTGGTCCTGCGCTATATGGAAAACCCGCGCTACTCCCTCGGCCGTATCGCCGACCTGCTGGGCTACTCGGTGCCCAGCTCCTTCACCCGCTGGTTCACCACCCAGTTCGGCAGTTCGCCGGCGGCGTGGCGGCGGGAGCACCAGGTGAAAACAGAAGAGTAAGCAACGCACTTGCAGTCCGTAGGAGGGTGTAGAGCGAAGCGAAACCCATCACCACGAAACCCATTGACCGTGCCCGCATGTCATTCCCTGTTGGGCTTCGCTGCGCTCTGCGCCAACCTGCGGGGGCCTGCGGCCTCCTTCGCCTATGAATTCGCGCCCACCAAAAAAAGGCAAAAAAAACCGCGCTGCGAAACCCGTCCCACGAGGTTTCGGCGCGGTGAAAGCCCGCTGTGGCAGGCGTCGATGACCCCCTCACGGGAGCAGGAGTAACGCTTTAGAAACCCCAGTGCAGCATGGCCAGGACCAGGGCGGCGAGGAATGCGGTTTCACCCACCATCAGCAGGATCGGCTTGATGCCCACCGCGGCCAGCTCCTTGAGCTGGGTCTTCATCCCCAATGCGCTGATGGCGATTACCAGGCACCAGCGCGACAGTTCGTTGCCGGCATCCTGCACCACCGGCGGAATCACGCCCGTGCTGTTGGTGGCGGCCAGCACCACGAAGCCCACTGCGAACCAGGGCAGCAGCGGAGGCCGCTTGCTGCCGGGTTCGGCGCCACGAAGTCGGGTGATCATGGCGGCACAGAGAATCACCGGCAGCAACATGGCGACCCGCATCAGCTTGACCACCGTGGCGCTGTCGCCGGTTTCGTGGGACATGCTGTAGCCGGCGCCGACCACCTGGGCCACGTCATGGATGGTGCCGCCGATGAACAGCCCGGCGTGCAGCGGCGACAGGCCGAGGGCCTGGGCGATCATCGGGTAGAGGATCATCGCCAGGGTGGACAGTGCCGACACACCGATCACGGTAAACAGCGTGGCTCGCTCTTTCTGGGGATGGCTGGGCAGCGCCGCCGCCAGGGCCAGGGCCGCCGATGCGCCGCAGATGGCAGTGGCGCCACCGGTGAGCAAGCCGAACAGACTATTGAAGCCCAGTAGACGCGCCGCCGCGACTGACACGAGGATGGTAACCACCACCAGTGCCACCACCATGGCGACTGGCTGCCAGCCGAGGGACGCGATCTGTTCCAGGGTGATGCGGATACCCAGCAGCGCCACCCCTACCCGCAGTACTTCGCGGGCGGTGAACTCGATACCGGGTTTGCACGCGCCTTCAGTCGCCAGGAAGTTCACCGAGAGCCCCAGCAACAGGGCGAAAAGCATCACCGGAGCACCGTAGTGCTCGGAAAGGAAGGTGGCCGCCGCGGCGACCATGGCGCTGACGATCACACCGGGCATCAAGACCCGGGTACGCGACCCCAACGAGGCTATTGCAGTTGCAGACATGCGAGCGTTTCCTGCGGCCGGTGCCGCGACAAATCGATAAAACAACGGCCTTGCTGCTGCTCCACCGCATAGGTGGCGACACCAAAGCCGCTCACGCCGGGGACGCAGCCCGTGGCCAGGTCGAAGCGCAGTCCGTGGGCCGGGCAATGCAGCAGGCGCCCTTCCAGCCTGCCCGAGAACAATGAGGCGCCGTTGTGCGGACAGCTTTCGTCGATGGCATAGAGTTCGCCGCCCAGGTTGAACAGCACCAGGGACTTCCCGCCATGGCGAAACAGGCTGCGGCCACCGACCGGCGGTACCTTTTCCGCTGGGACCTCCACCCGCAGGGTCATGCCGGGCAGGCCTCCGTTGTCGGGCGCAGTTCCAGGGCGCGCTGCAGCTGGGCCAGCATCAGCCACGGCGGCTGGGCACCGGCCAAGGACGGGCGCTGGTCGATCAGGAATGAGGGCACCGCCTGGTTCGCCGGGACAGCCTCGCGGCCGACATAGGGTCGGCCATCGTCAAACAGCGCGCTTTCCAGATGGCGCGGCTCGTAGCCGCACTGCCTGGCCAGGCGCAGCAACAGCTCGCCTTGGCCGAGGTCCTCGCCCGCCTCGAAGTAACTGGCGAACAGGCGCTCCAGCAACGCGTCGACCTGCCGGGCACTGCCCTGCGCCATCGCCAGCTCCAGCAGGCGGTGGGCATTGGCGGTGTTAGGCATGGTCGTGATGCGGCGCAGGTCCATGTCCACATCAGCGTGGTACGCGGCTTCCTGCACCTGTTCCTGGCGCGCCCGCACCAGCGCCTCGCTGCCGAGCCGCTGCACGTAGAACTCCATGAAAGGCACGCCCTGCGCCGGCAGGTCGGGCAGCAACTGCACACCCCGCCAGCGGATCTCGACGGGAACGTCCGGCCGGCTCTTGGCCAAGGTGCCCAGGGCACGCTCCAGGTTGCGTTTGCCAATCAGGCACCAGGGGCAGATGAAGTCGAAGGTCATCTCGACCAGCAGCGGTTTCATGGGCGCTCCTCGCTGGCCATCATCGGTGCCAGCTTCTGAATGTCCCGGTGGTAGTGACGCTTGCCGTACCAGAACACCAGGGCTGCAGCGACGCTGATCAGCGGAACGAACTGGAAGGCGCGGTCGAGGCCGAAACTGTCAGCCAGTACACCGGTGATATACGGCCCAGGCGCCAGGCCCAACAGGTTGTTGGCCAGGGTCAGGGTGGCAAAGGCCGTACCGTGGATCGAATAGTGGGTGAGGTTGGCAACCATCGCGCCGGCCGGGCCGGATGTGCCGGTCGCCACCAGCATGGCCAGGCCGATGATCACCAGTTGCGGCAAGCCGGGCGCCATGCGGAAGGCCACGGACAGCAGCACGCAACTGATCAGGCAGTAAGCGATGGCCAGGGCGATCTTGCGGTCAGGAGCGTTGCGGCATAGTCGGTCGCTGAGGATGCCGCAGACGATCATGCCGGCGCCGCCGGTGAGCACGATAATGGCCGAGACCACGCCGGCCTGGTCGGTACCCATGTGGTAGTAGCGGTTCAGGTAGCTGGGGAACCACACCATCACCGCCGCCCCCACGAAGAGCTGCAGGCCGCTGCCGATGTAGGCGCAGATCACCGAATGGCTGGCGAACAGTGTCTTGAGCGGACGGCGGCACGGAAACTCGTCTGTGGCGCTGGCTGCCGGCAGCGGAGTGCCAAGGCGCGACTGCTTGACCACCAGTGGATAGATCACCGCCAGCGCCATGCCGAAGAACGCCATGCCGGCAAAGGACCAGCGCCAGCCCAGTTTCTCGGCGAGGATGCCGCCCAGCGCCATGCCCAGCACCGAGCCAAACATTCCACCTGCCATGAAGGCACCGGTCACGGTGGCGCGCAATTGCCTGGGAAAGACAGACAGCACCACGGCGATGCCAACGCTGCCATAGGCCGCCTCGCCGACACCCACCAGGAAACGGGCAATGAACATGTGCTCGTAGTTCTTTGCCAGGCCGCAGCCCAGGGTTGCCAGGCTCCAGAGCATGGCCATCAGCACCAGGCTCTTTACCCGGCCAAAGCGGTCGGCAAGGAGCGACAGTGGGAAGGTCAGCAGACCCACCATCAAGGCGACGATGCCGCTGAGCAGACCGAGCTGGGAGTCAGTCAGCGTCCACTCGGACTTGAGCAGCGGGAAGACCGCGTTGAGGACCTGCCGCGACATGTAGTCGGAAATCAGCAGGCCGAACGTCAGGGCGAACACCACCCAGGCGTAGGTACGAGGGACGTTCACGGCCGAGTCGTCGAACTCGGTGGCGGCAGTAGCATGGAAAGCCATTGGATTACCTTGAGTGTGCGTATTGTTGTTCTTGTCACGCTGAGTTCAGTAGGAAAACGGCCTTCGCGCGGCGTTTTTTCCTACTGAACCAAACTGGCGGAACGGCGGATCGCCGCTCCACCTGGGCCGGCCTTGTGAGCCGGCCTTTGGTCTACGCGGGTCAGGCACGCATGGGAACGTGCTTCTGGCCCGGCTGGCGGTTCGGTGCCATGCCGTTCATGCGCAGGGTTTCTTCCACGTCCTTGTACTCCACGCCGATCTTGTAGATCTCACGCGCTTCCTTGCCGCTGGCGATTTCGCGACCCAGCTCGTGGGCGATGCGCACGGTCTGCTGGATCTGCTGCACGGAGCTGAAGCGCTTGCCGTGCTGGTCGATGATGGTGTCCTCGATGCCTACGCGCGGGTGCAGGCCCATGGCCAGTGCCATGGTGTTGAACGGCAGCACGTTCTTCAGCAGCGATTCGGCAGTGAGGGTGCCGCCATTCGGGGCGCGGTGGATGAAGTTGAAGAAGTTGAACGGGTTAGGGCCGTCGAAGCCGCCGCCGATACCGATCCAGGTCAGGTTCAGCGGGCCCTTGTAGACGCCCTTGCGCACCAGGCGCTCGAGGGTTTCCAGGGCATGCATGCCGGTGAGCTGGAAGTGCGGCTGGATGCCATTGGCCATCAGGCGCTTGAGGTGCTCTTCGACCCAAGCCGGGCCGGCCGGTACGGTCATCTCACTGTAGGCGGCCTGGTAGACCGGGTTCTCCAGGGAGGTGCCCTTCAAGTACTCCGGATAGAGCAGCTCCATGATGTTCATCTGGGTGGTGTTGATGGCCACGGTGACCTGGTCGGGCTTCGGGGTCAGCTCGGCCAGCATGTGGCGGGTATCGTCGGACAGCCACTTGGCCGCCTCGCCTTCACCCTCGGGGGCGAAGGAAATGGAGCCGCCCACCTGGATGATCATGTCCGGCACCGCTTCGCGTACACCGGCGATCAGCTCGTTGAACTTCGACAGGCGCTTGGAGCCTGTGCCATCGAGTTCGCGTACGTGCAGGTGCAGCACGGTGGCGCCGGCCTCATAGCAGTCCACGGCCTTCTGCACCTGTTCGTCCATGGTCACCGGGATGTCTTCGGGGAAGTCGGCCGGCATCCACTCAGGGCCATAGGGCGCCACGGTGATGACCACTTTTTCCATGTTTTCCGGGTGCAGGGAATCGTCGAAGAATTGCATGGGAATGTCCTCGGTATGTTTTTATTCAGTAGTCCCGGCCGGGTTATGTCCGGCCGGGCGAATCGGTGGTCAGTAAGGCGTGTCGCCGATGATCCCGGCACGCTCCATCTTGCGGACGCAGGGCGGGTAATCCATCACGGCGTAATGCTGGGTGGAGCGGTTGTCCCAGATGGCCACGCTGTTCCTCTTCCAGCGCCAGCGCACCTGGTACTCCGGGATGTAGGCCTGGCTGACCAGATAGCGCAGCAGGTCGCTGCCGCCCATGCTGTAGTCCTGGCCGTAGCGGACATGTTCCGGCGTATGGAAGTTGGTGAAGTGCGTAGCAAAGGCGTTGACGAACAGCACCTTTTCGCCGGTTTCCGGATGGGTGCGCACCACCGGGTGCTCGGCATCCGGGTACATGGCCTTGAGCGCCAGGCGCTTTTCAGCGGGCATGGCCGCACCGAAGCTGGCCTCGATGCTGTGGCGGGCGCGCAAACCCTCGATGCGCTGCTTCACATCCTCGGGAAGCTTCTCGTAGGCCAGCGCCATGTTCGCCCACATGGTGTCGCCGCCCACCGGCGGGCATTCCACGCAGCGCAGCACGCAGCCCATTGGCGGTGCGTCGCGCCAGGTGGCGTCGGTGTGCCAGGCATTCTCGTAGCGGTCGTTGGGCTGGTCGGGATTCTTGTAGATGCGTACCAGGCCGGGATGCTCCGGGTCACTGCCCGCCACCGGGTGGTCTTCCAGCTCGCCGAAACGACGGGCGAAGGCCACATGCTCGGCGCGGCTGATGTCCTGATCACGCAGGAACAGCACTTTGTGCTGGAGCAGCAGCGCCTTGATCTCGGCGAACAGGCCGTCGTCGCGTGACGCATCGCCCAGGTTCACACCGCTGATCTCGGCACCGATGGCGCAGGTGAGTTGCTCGACTTTCATGGTCAGCGGCCTCAGATGACGAAAATGGACGAACCGGTGGTCTTGCGCGACTCGAGGTCCCGATGGGCCTGGACCGCATCTTCCAGCGCGTAATGCTGGTTGATGTCGATGTTGATGCGACCGCTGCCGACGTGGTCGAACAGTTCGCCCACCAGGTCAGCCTTCTCGGCCGGATCGGCGATGTAGTCGGCCAGGGCCGGCCGGGTGATGAACAGCGAGCCCTTCATGGCCAGCAGCACCGGGTCGAAGGCCGGAATCGGGCCGGAGGCGGTGCCGACGCAGACCAGCAGACCGCGACGCTTGAGCGAATCCAGGGAGGCGTTGAAGGTGTTCTTGCCCACGCTGTCGAAGACCACGTCTACGCCGCGCCCGCCAGTCAGCTCACGTACGCGCTTGGCGATGTCTTCGTCGCTGTAGTTGATCACGTGGTCGCAGCCGTGGGCCCGGGCGACTTCTGCCTTGGCTTTGGTGGAAACGGTACCGATCACGGTAAGGCCGAGCAGCTTGGCCCATTGCGAAACGATCAGCCCCACACCGCCAGCGGCGGCGTGCAGGAGGATGCTGTCGCCTTCCTTGAAGTCGTGGATGCGACGCATCAGGTAGGCCGACGTGAGGCCGCGCATGGTCATGGCGGCGGCCGTCTCGAAGGCGATGGTTTCGGGCAGCTTGATCAGCGGTGCCGCCGACACCAGACGCTCGGTGCTGTAAGCCCCGAGGGTGTTGAGGAAGCCGGTGTAGGTCACGCGATCACCCAGGGCGACGTTGCTCACGCCCTCGCCCACTGCCACGACCACGCCAGCGGCTTCCACGCCGATGCCGTTGGGCAGCGGAATGGGATAGGTACCATTGCGGAAATAGGTGTCGGCGTAGTTCAACCCTACGGCAACGTGCCGGATACGGACTTCACCGGGGCCAGGGTCAGCAACCTCGACCTCTTCGTAGCGAAGTACTTCCGGACCCCCGGTCTCATAGAAACGAACGGCTTTGGCCATGCCTTACTCTCCAATCTCGATTCTTGTAGTCGGGTCACGGACCCATGGATTGGACTCTAGGCATCCCCCCCTCTGGCTGCTTCTCATAGGGCGTCAGGCGCTTCGCATTTCATGACAGGCCTGTGAGGGCGGCAAGGAAGCCGCGAGGCCCACGGCGGATTATTCGGCAGGAATCACTCGCGGCAGCGGCTGGAACTGGATGGGCTGGGTCCTGGTCTGCGTCAGGTTGCCTTCCACCTGTCCGGAGAGGTGGATAACGCCGGCCATCACCCCCACTTCCGGGTTGCGCATCAGCTCCAGCCACTCTTCGTCGAAGGCTTGGTTGAGGCTCTTGCGCAAGGTCGCTTCACGGTCAGTCCGCCCTTCCTCATTGAGCATCGCGCTGATGCCGGTGAAGCCAAGGGACAACACCGGGCCAGCGACGCGCCCCATGAAGCTGGTGGCGAAGCTGGCGGCACCGCTGGTCGCCAGCTCCGATTCCAGCTGCTGGCTGGTGTCCCGGGTGATGCGCGACAGGCCGTCATCGGTGGCCCAGGCTCCGGCGCCGCCCGGCGCATCGCGGATCCTGTCCATGAGCGAGGCATAGGCTGGCAGTTCCTCCAGCGGGTCAGCCTTCAGTACTTGGTAGAGGGATGCGCTATGGCCCGGAGGCGCCATCTCGATGGCCGGGATCTTCTGCAGATGCTGGGCGAACTGGTCGTCGGGCACGCCGAAACGCTGGGGAATAACTTGCAGACGCTCATCGAGCTGCTGGATGTAGGTTCGCGTGGCCTGCTCCATGATGTCGTCCGGATCGAGCTCGCGAGCAACCGGCTGCAGCACCTGCTCGTCGTATTCCTCCTGCAGATAGGCGGCCAGCCGGTTCACCGTTTGTTCCCGTTCGCCGTCGGAACTCAGGCGATACCAGCCCACCTTCATGCTCAGCCACTTGCGGGTCCAGAAACTGGAGAACCAGGGAAGGAATTCGCTATCGGTTTGCCGGTAGACCAGGTCCATCCAGCGCTCCATGGAGTCCTGGGCGTAGCGGCGAGCCTGGCTGGTGGCCGCCAGGGAAGCGGCGGCGATGTCCCGGTCCACCCGGTTCCAGGTGGCCTGGGATACCACCACAGGAGGTGGCTCGGGTTTCGACGCGCACCCGCCGAGCGTCAGCGCCAGGATGACGATCAACATCGAAAGCAGCGTACCCGGGGTTCCGAGGAGCCTGCCGGGCACCTGTTCCACTCGGGTCCCAAGGGAAACTTGCGCAGCACTCATGAGGGTTCGCCCGCCCCGTGGGCCATTCAGCCCAGGTCCTCTGAGTATAGGTACCCCGTCCCTCCCCCGCTCCGTTGTCGGACACGCTGCACCACGGAGCAAAAATGCCGCCGCGCGGTCTTAATCGTCGCCAGGTCGAGCAATGCGATGAGCGCGTGGACACTGGCCAACTCCAGTCGTATCGGAATCGAGGTAAAGCAATGAAAACAGGCCCGCTAGTGGGTGTGTTTGTTCTGGTCGCAGCCCTTGCCGGCACTGCGCAAAGTGCCCAGGCCGACCACAGATGGGACAGGGACGACGGCAGGGTCGAGCGGTATCGCGATGGCCCCTGCCGGGTAAAGGAAATCACCGACCGCGGTTACTTCAGGAAAGTCATCCGGTGCCCGGACGGTCGTGGCAAGACCTGGCGACGCGGCGACTGGCACCGCGACTACCGCGAAGGCGCCTGCCGAGTCCGCATCAGCGCCTCCCGCGAAGTATTCGACAAGGAAAAGGTCTGTCGCGGGCGAAACCATTACGACGACTGATCGCTCCGGGACCGGCCAGTCGCGCCGGTCCCATTCCCGCCTCAGATCACGAACAACTCGACGAATCGCTCCACCGGCATCGCCTCAAGGGCGGCCTGGTCCTTGCACTGGGCGAGGACCACGGCGCAACGCTGGGGCGCCAGGCGGGTCGCCAGGCTGGCTTTGAACTTCGCTTCCAGCAAGGGCATCCCTTCGCTGCGCCGCCGGCGGTGGCCGATGGGGTACTCGACCTCAACCTTGTCCGTGCTCCGTCCATCCTTGTAGAACACCTGCACGGCATTGGCGATGGAGCGCTTGTCGGGTTCCAGGTATTCGCGGCTGTAGCGCGGGTCCTCGATCACCTCCATGCGTTCGCGCAGGCGGTCGATGATCGGGTGGGCCTGATGGAATCCGTCTTCATAGTGCTCGGCGGTCAGGTCGCCAAAGGCCAGGGCAACCGCTGTCATGTACTGCAGGCAGTGATCGCGGTCGGCGGCATTGGCCAGGACACCCTCCTTGGCAATGATGCGGATGGCCGACTCCTGGGTATTGATGACGATACGATCGATTTCGGTGACGCGGTTGCGGACCAGCGGATGCAGGCGCACCGCTGCTTCGCAGGCCGTCTGCCCATGGAACTCCGCCGGGTAGCTGACCTTGAACAGGATGTTTTCCATCACATAGCTGCCGAAGGGCTGGGGTAGGCTGAAACGGTGCTGTGCCGAGGGTTTGGTCGCCAGGTCCTTGTTGGTGTGGCTGAAGGACACGTCGTAGAAACCCCATTGGGGCGCCCCCAGCACACCGGGAACACCCATCTCGCCGCGCAGGGCGATATCCGCCAGGCGCACGCCCCGACTGGTGGCATCCCCAGCCGCCCAGGACTTGCGCGATCCGGCGTTCGGCGAATGGCGGTAGGTGCGCAGGGCCTGCCCATCTACCAGAGCGTGGGAAATGGCCGAGAGCAGTTGCTCACGGGTCGCCCCCATCAACCAGGCGCACACTGCGGTGGAAGCCAGTTTGACCAGCACCACATGGTCCAGGCCGACGCGATTGAAGGAATTCTCCAGGGCCATGACGCCCTGTATTTCATGAGCCTTGACCATCGCTTCAAGCACGAGGCGCATGCTCAGCGGCTGCTCGCCACGTGCCACGCGCCGCTGGGACAGGTGGTCGGCAACAGCGAGGATGCCGCCGAGGTTATCCGAAGGATGCGCCCACTCCGCCGCCAGCCAGGTGTCGTTGAAGTCCAGCCAGCGGATCATGGCGCCGAGGTCCCAGGCGGCCTTCACCGGGTCCAACCGGTAGGAGGTACCCGGCACCCTTGACCCCTGGGGCACCTGGGTGCCCTCCACCAGCGGGCCGAGCAGCTTGGTGCACTCGGGGAAGCGCAAGGCCAGCAGCGCACAGCCAAGGCTATCCATCAGGCAGTTGCGCGCGGTATCCAGCGCCTCCGCCGATTCCACGCGGTAATCCAGCACGTAGTCGGCGATGTCCTGGATCACCTGGTCGTAGGGCGGTCGCTGGTTCAAGTCGACGTTGCTGCTCATGGCCCAGCCTCTCGCTTGCCAAGTGGTCTGGACCTAGATTCCACCATCGCGCCACTCACCGATACCCGAGGCGACCGACGGCCAGCACATCCGTCGCCGTTGTGCTGGGCTTAGGGGAAGGCGCAAACCGGAGAGACCCGCGATGAGCAGCGATCCCAATGTCCGCACACCCGCCCCCAGGCCACCAGGGCCCAGCCAGCCACCGGAGCAGGTACCGGCAGCAGACGTGAAACGCATCAGCGACAAGGCACCGAGCAAGGACAAGAAGCCGGATGATTGGGAGTGAAAGCTCGAGGTGGCCCCTGATGGGTTTCACTTCGCTCAACCGCATCCTACGAGTACCGACTCGTAGCGTGGGCTTCAGCCCACCAACCCAGGTCCGTCAAGCAGCCCGCCTCAGAACCCCACGCTGGCCTGCACGTACCAGGTACGCGGCTGGCCGACGTAGATGCCCGCGTTGTTGTCGCTGGAGCGGGTGAAATACTGCTTGTCGAAGATGTTCTTCACACCCACACCCAGCTTCAGGTTGGACAACTGCTCACCGAAGTCATAAGCGCCACGCAGGTTCCACGTGACGTAGCCGGGAATGTCACCGAACTGGCCGTCGGCGGTCGGTTCAGTGATGTAGTCGCCGGTGAAGTTCCCATTGGAGTCGATACCGGTGCCCGGCGCGCGTTGGCCGGACTGGGCGTAGCCATCGAAGTTGTAGGTCCAGCGCTCGACCTGGTAACGCAGGCCGACGTTGGCCACATGGCGCGAGTAGAACGGCAGGTCGCGGGTCTTGAAGCCCGGGATGTCGCCTTCGTAGGTGGCGCGGGTGAAGGTGTAGGTACCGGTCAGGCTCAAGCCGGAGAGAATGTCGTCCAGGTTGTAGTGGCCCGACAGCTCCAGGCCCTGGTGCTTGGTGGCGCCCAGGTTGGTCCAGCCCACGTCGTTGCTGATGTACTGCAGTTCGTGGTCGAAGTCGATGTAGAACAGCGTCGCTTCACCGCCCCAGGTGTCGCCGTTGAAGCGAGTACCCACTTCGTAGGTCTTGGCTTTCTCGGGCTCCAGGCCGTTGGCCGTGCTGTCGCCAACACCGCCTTGGCCGATCTGGAAGTACTGCAGGCTACCGAACGAGGTCTCGTAGTTGGCGAACAGCTTCCACGCGTCGGAGAGGTGGTACATGACGCTGATGGCCGGCAGCGGCTCGTTGTAGTCCTTGCTGCGGTTCTTCTCCTGCACCGGCACGCCGTTGGTGCCGCGCACCGGGCGGTCATGCCAGTCGGTGTTGATGCTTTCGAAGCGGATGCCGGGGGTGATGGTCCAGTTGCCGATATCTATCTTGTCGTCGAGGTAGAAGGCGTTGGCCTCGGTGCCGCCGGTGCGGTCCTGATAGACATGGCCATCGGCCGACGGGCCGGTTGTCGGCGTCGGAACGTTATTCACCAGGCGCACCCGACTGGTCTCTTCGTGCATGGCTTCCTTCAGGTAGCGGTAACCGACGCCCACTTCATGGGTGCTGTCGCCAGCGAAGAAGATGCGCGAAACACGCGGCTCGAAACCGTAGGTGTAGTAGCTGCGCGGGAAGGAACTGAGGAAAGCCTGGTCGCGGCTGGCGAGGTTGCTGCCCCGGAAGCTGTCGCTGTAGTAGGTCAGCACCTCAAACTGGGTAACGTCATCCACCTGACGCAGGTACTTCAGCGAAACGTCCTTGCGGCGGCCACTGAAGTTGTCCCAGTCACGGTCGGACTGGAAGGGATTGTCATCGTACTGCGCCTGGGTCAGGCCGCCGGGCATGTCGGCCGTGGCGTCGTAGTAGTGAAAGTTCAGCGAGATGTCGTCCTGCTCGGTGGGCGCCCAGTGGGTCTTGAGCATCACGTCGTCGATATCGTTGCCGTTATTGCTGTCGCGGTAGCCGTCGCCATTGACGCCCGAGTAGAGCAACGCGGCGCCGACGCCGTTGTCCGCGGTGCCACCGATGAAGGCGCTGTTGAGGTACTTCCAGCCACCGTGGGCGGTGTCTTCCATGGTGGTGGACACATCGCCGGAGAATTTCTCCGGGATGGCGCGGGTGACGAAGTTGATTACGCCACCGACGTTCTGCGGGCCATAGCGAACGGAGCCGGCACCGCGTACCACATCGATGCTGTCGAGGTTGCCGAGAGAGATGGGCGCCATGGACAGCTGCGGCTGGCCGTAGGGGGCGAAGGCTGCCGGCACGCCGTCGATCAGCACGGTGGAACGGGGCGACAGGCGCGAGGTGAGGCCACGCACGCCGAAGTTCAGGGCGATGTCGCTACCGCCGGTGCCGTTGGACTCCTGTACCTGGACGCCGGGGACCGAACGCAAGGCGTCGCGCACGTTCATCGCGCCCTTCTCGATCATGGCTTCACGGCGCACGACGGTGCGGGCGCCGGGGTGGTTCTGTACCACGGCATCTTCGGCCGTACCCAGCCAGTCGCCGACGACGCTGATGCTGGACGCCGGGAGTTCCATGGCCGAGGCGCCTTCTTCGCTGGAAACCCGACGCAAAATGGCGGTGCCGTCCGCCAGGTCGAAGGTCAGGCCACTGCCGGCAAGCAGCGCGGCGAGGACCTCTTCCGGTAACAGCTTGCCGTCGACAGCCGGGGCCGCCTTGCCGGCCACCAGATCAGGACTGAAGAACAGCTGCAGCGAGGTCTGCTGGCCAAGCTGACCAAGGGCGCCAGCCAGGGACTGGGCCGGAATGTGCACTTCCTTGCGCTCGGAGGCCGCGGCGCCGAGGCTGCCCACCGCCAGGGCGACGGCCAGGCTCAGGGACAGCCAGGGCTGGCTACGAAGGGGCTTGCGAGAGGAAGCTGGCGATACCGCGTGTTGCTGTACTTCGTTGTTCACGTTCGTCCGGTCCTGAAAGAAAGCGCTATGTCTGCATGGGCTGTTGCGAGAAATTGGCCATCGGACCAAGAGCCTTGTAGGAGCTGGGGTTGCCGCGGAAAGCGGGGCTTAGGAGGCC
>NZ_JASATC010000027.1:0-84796 GCF_038440135.1 Pseudomonas sp. OTU5201
TCACTCACCGCGCTCCCCCGCCCCGCGCTCCCCGGGGGGGGGCCCCCCCCGCCCCCCCCCGGCCCGTTATGAGGAGTAAGCATGGCTGTCTACAACTACGACGTAGTGGTGCTGGGTTCCGGCCCGGCGGGTGAGGGGGCGGCGATGAACGCTGCCAAGGCCGGGCGCAAGGTTGCGGTAGTGGACAACCGCCCGTTGGTCGGCGGCAACTGCACCCACTTGGGCACCATCCCGTCCAAGGCCCTGCGTCACTCGGTACGGCAGATCATGCAGTACAACACCAACCCGCTGTTCCGCCAGATTGGTGAACCGCGTTGGTTCTCCTTCCCTGACGTGCTGAAGAGCGCGGAGCGGGTGATCGCCAAGCAAGTGGCCTCGCGCACCGGCTTTTACGCGCGCAACCGTGTAGACGTGTTCTTTGGCACCGCCAGCTTCGCCGACGAGCAAACCGTGGAGGTCGTCTGCGCCAGCGGTGTGGTGGAAAAGCTGGTGGCCAAGCAGGTCATCGTCGCCACGGGCTCGCGCCCCTATCGCCCGGCAGATGTCGACTTCAACCATCCGCGCATCTACGACAGCGACACCATTCTCAGCCTCACCCATACACCGCGCCGCATCATCATTTACGGTGCCGGGGTGATCGGCTCCGAGTATGCGTCGATCTTCAGCGGTCTGGGCGTGCTGGTGGACCTGATCGACAACCGTGACCAGTTGCTCAGCTTCCTCGACGACGAAATCTCCGACGCTCTCAGCTACCACCTGCGCAACAACAACGTGCTGATCCGCCACAACGAGGAGTACGAGCGCATCGAGGGCCTGGAGAACGGTGTGATCCTGCACCTCAAGTCCGGCAAGAAGATCAAGGCCGACTGCCTGCTCTGGTGCAACGGCCGTACCGGCAACACCGACAAGCTGGGCTTGGAGAACATTGGCATCAAGGTCAACAGTCGCGGCCAGATCAATGTCGACCAGTACTACCGTACCGAGGTCAGCAACATCTTTGCCGCCGGTGACGTGATCGGTTGGCCGAGTCTGGCCAGCGCCGCCGCCGACCAGGGGCGCTCGGCAGCCGGTAGCGCGGTTGAGAACGATAGCTGGCGCTTCGTCGACGATGTGCCCACCGGCATCTACACCATTCCGGAGATCAGCTCTATCGGCAAGAACGAGAAGGAGCTGACCCAGGCGAAGATCCCCTACGAAGTGGGCAAGGCCTTCTTCAAGGGTATGGCGCGTGCGCAAATCTCCCATGAGCCGGTAGGGATGCTGAAGATCCTGTTCCACCGAGAGACCCTGGAGATTCTCGGCGTACACTGCTTCGGCTACCAGGCCTCGGAAATCGTGCACATTGGCCAAGCGATCATGAACCAGAAGGGCGAGGCGAACTCCATCAAGTACTTCATCAATACGACCTTCAACTACCCGACCATGGCTGAAGCCTACCGGGTGGCGGCGTTCGACGGCCTCAACCGGCTTTTTTGAGCGGCACCGGCCGGGTGCCTGAGCCGGCCGGGGAGGACCCTCTCGGCGATCCGCGCCTGTGGCGCTGGCCGAACCGGGAGAGCTTCTGATCAGGCGACGCCATGAATGAAGAACCGGCCCTCGCGGCCGGTTCTTCTTTATGGCTCAGCGCATCCCGACGGTCGCGCTCGCCAGACCGGGGAAGTCGGTGATGATGCTGTCCGCACCGAAATCGGCGAGGCGGCGCATCAACGCCGGTTCGTTGACCGTCCAGACAGAGACGTGCAACCCTTCCTTTTGTGCGCGTAGCAGGCGCTCCGGGGTGCATAGCGTCCAGTTCAACGCCAGCAGGTTGCAGCCGTGGTGCTTGGCCACTTTCAACGGGTCCAGCCAGGCATACTCGGCCACCAAGCCACGAGACAGCTTTGGCGTCAGCCTGTTAAGCGCGCGCAGTACCTCCCGCGAGCTTGAGGTGACCGTCACCTTGTCCGTCACGCCGTAGCGTTCGGCCAGTTCCTGGATCGCCAGCACGGTTCGCGCCGCTCGCACCCGTGAGGCGCTCTTCACCTCCAGTTGCCAGTGTTCGAAGTCGCAATGCTCGAACAAGGTCGCCAGCCGCGGGATGGGGCAGGGCTGTTGCCAGCCCGGGCCACCCAGTCTGGCGTCATAGGTCACCAGCTCCTCGGCGTCATGCTCCGCCACTTTGCCGCGACGGCCAGTGGTGCGTTTCAGACTGGGGTCGTGGATCACCATCAGCTCGCCGTCACGAGACAGGTGCAGGTCCAGCTCGCAACGCTTCACACCATGTGATAGGCATTGCCGGAAGCTGGCCAGGGTGTTTTCAGGGCATTCGCCCTTGGCGCCTCGATGGCCGTAGATCAGGGTCACGTTTATTCCCTTGGTGCTCTGGGTTGATGGTGGCGGACGCTGTCGATGACGCGTCCGCTTTCGAAATAGACCGAGAAATCGCGGTAGTCCCAGCGACTGATGGGTGGCTTGCCCACCGCAGCATGTTCTTCGTCGGGCAGACCGAAACGCTGCAGAACGCTGCGCTGGCTCTCGCCGCGAGCTGGTAGCGAAACACCTTTGTCGCCCTGATTGCCAACGGGAATTTCGATGGTTTCGGCACCAACGGGCAGTGCGAGGAGAAGACAGGTCAGCAACAGGCCGGGGCGCATCATGCGAGGGTCTCAGGGAGTAGGGGAGGAGCGTTCGCGAGCCTGGCGTCGCTGCTGGGCCTGCTTTTGCAGAATGTGCCGTGCCAACAACTGACGCTGAGCGTCGGTCAGTGCCTCGAACTCAGTACCGATCTCGAACTGACCGTCATCACGGGGCTGGCTGTGGATCACCACTGCGCGCAGCATCAGGCCGAGGGCCTGTGGCATCAGAACGATCTTGATCGCCAGGTGGGTGCCCAGCTCGATGGATTGGGCGCTGCTGAAGCCGATGCCGCCTTCGGACAGGGTGACTTGGCGTGCCGGGCCTATGTCGCGCAATAGGCTGTGGGCCACGGCTTGGCCAAGCAGATCGATGCGCTTGTTGATGACCTTGAGGTAGCTGGCCAGCGTCCGATCGCGCTCATGGATATGCCGCAACAAGTGCTGGGATTCGAAGTCCATAAGATGCAATTCGCTGAGGAGATTGAACAGCTGCGAAGCACTGTCCACGCCGCTTCCATCAGCTGTTTCGCCCTGTTTCAGCGGGCGAAATTCCAGTGCGATCGTATCTTCGATGCGGTAGTATTCGCGGCGGTCATCCGCGTCTCGTGTCGACATGGCGAACCCATGGCAGCAGTGGTGGTCGAAGAGCTGTTCCGTATTTGCAAGTCCGTTTGCGTCGCCCGGGGCGCCGCAGCAGATCACGAACAGAATTTGAGTGTAAACGCTGCTTGCCAAGCCCCGCCACAAGGACGTCCCTTCTTTCGCCAGCGAACTCCACTTCCATGTTCAGACCGCTGTCCCTGTATATAGGCGCCCGGTACACGCGCGCCAAGCGCCGCAACTACTTCGTCTCCTTCATTTCCCTGACTTCCATGATCGGTCTGGCACTCGGCGTGCTGGTCATGATCCTGGTGCTGTCGGTCATGAACGGCTTCGATCACGAGATGCGCACCCGCGTGTTGGGCATGGTGCCCCACGCCACCGTGGAGTCCGCGGTGCCAATCAACGACTGGCGCAAGCTGGCCGAAGATGTTGTCCGTCATCCCGAAGTGAAGGCCGTGGCGCCCTACACGCAGGTGCAGGGGCTGCTGACCGCCGACGGCAAGGTGCAGAAGGTGCTGGTCAACGCCGTGGACCCGCAGGAAGAGTCCAAGGTTTCCATCATCGGCGACTTCTTCCGCCAGGGCAGCCTGGCCGCCCTGAAGCCCGGTGAATTCGGCATCGTCATCGGCGACCGCGCCGCCAGCAAGCTGGGCGTAGGCATGGGTGACAAGGTCACCTTCGTGCTCCCCGAAGTGGCGGTGACCCCAGCCGGCGTCTTTCCGCGCATGAAGCGCTTCACCGTGGTCGGTATCTTCCACGTCGGCGCGGGCGAACTGGATGGCTTCCTGGCCATCGCCAACCTGTCCGACGTCGCCCGCCTAAAGCGCTGGCGGCCCGACCAGGTGCAGGGGCTGCGCCTGAAGCTCGATGATCTGTTCCAGGCGCCCCAGTTGGCCTGGCAGATCGCTGGCGAGTTGAAGGGCGAAGACTTCTATGCCCGGGACTGGACCCGTACCCACGGCAACCTCTACCAAGCAATCAAGATGGAGAAGGCCATAATCGGCCTGCTCCTGCTGCTGATCGTGGCCGTCGCCGCCTTCAACATCATTTCCACCCTGGTGATGGTAGTGACCGACAAGCGCGGTGACATCGCCATCCTGCGCACCCTTGGCGCCACGCCCAGGCAGATCATGGGCATCTTCATGGTCCAGGGCACGGTAATCGGCGTCGTCGGCACCGCCATCGGCGGTGTACTGGGCGTTCTCGCGGCGCTGAAGGTGAGCGATGCCATTGCCCTGCTGGAACGCCTGATGGGGCACAAGTTCCTCAGTGCCGAGGTCTATTTCATCGATTACCTGCCATCCCAGCTGATGGTCGAGGACGTGGTGCTGGTCTGTTCGGCCGCGCTGGTCCTGAGCTTCCTTGCCACCCTTTATCCCGCCTGGCGTGCCGCCCGCACCCAGCCAGCAGAGGCTTTGCGCTATGAGTAACAAGGCAGTCCTGAGTTGCCGCAATCTGGGCAAGAGCTACGACGAAGGCCCTCAGTCTGTCGAGGTGCTGTCGGGCGTTGAGCTGGAGCTGCATCCGGGAGAGCGAGTGGCCATTGTCGGCAGCTCCGGCTCCGGCAAGAGCACTCTGCTGAACATGCTGGGCGGGCTGGATACCCCGAGCAAAGGGAGTGTCTGGCTGGCTGGCGAGGAACTGTCCGCCCTCAGCGAGACGGCCCGTGGCCTGCTGCGAAACCGTGCCTTGGGTTTCGTTTACCAGTTCCACCACCTGCTGCCGGAGTTCACCGCCCTGGAGAACGTCTGCATGCCGCTTCTGATTGGTCGTACTGCCATTGGCGAAGCGCGCCAGCGAGCCACCGCACTGCTGGAGCGCGTGGGGCTGGGCCATCGCCTGTCGCACAAACCGGCAGAGCTCTCTGGCGGTGAGCGTCAGCGCGTGGCCATCGCACGTGCCCTGGTCAATAACCCGGCCCTGGTGCTGCTCGACGAGCCTACGGGTAACCTCGACCAGCACACAGCCCATGGCATCCAGGATCTGATGCTCGAGCTGAGCGGCTCTGTGCAGACCGCGTTCCTGGTGGTGACTCACGATTTGCAACTGGCCCGCCAGATGGATCGGGCGCTGCGCCTTGAAGACGGCCGACTGGTGGCTGCCTGAGATGTTCAGACCTCTTCCGATCTTCATCGGCACGCGCTATACCCGCGCCAAACGCCGTAACCACTTCATTTCCTTTATCTCGCTGACCTCGATGATCGGTCTGGCGCTGGGCGTGCTCGCCATGATCGTGGTGCTCTCGGTGATGAACGGTTTCCAGAAGGAGATGCGCTCGCGCATCCTCGGCATGGTTTCCCACGCCACCCTGAGCGCGGAGCAGCCCTTGGAGGATTGGCGCCGGGTGGCCGATGCAGCGATGAAGCACCCGGAGGTGGTGGGGGCGGTGCCCTTCGCCGAGCTGGAAGGCATGCTGTCCTACAAGGGCATGATGCAGCCGGTGCAGATCAACGGTGTCGATCCAGCCGAGGAGCCCAAGGTTTCCATTATCGGCAAGCACATGGTTCAGGGTGACCTGAATGCCCTGAAGCCTGGCGAATCCGGCATCGTCATCGGCGAGATCACCGCGCGGCGTTTCCGACTCAACGTCGGTGACAAACTGACCCTGATCGTCCCCGAGGTGAGCAGTGCGCCAGGCGGCATCACCCCGCGCATGCAACGCCTCAATGTGGTAGGCGTCTTCAAGGTTGGCGCCGAGCTGGACAGCTCCCTGGCGTTGATCAACATTGCTGATGCGTCGGCTATCCAGCGTCTGCCGGAAGGGCAGGTGCAAAGCGTACGGATTGCCCTTAAGGATTTGTTCCTGGCACCGGAGGTGTCGAAGCAGATCGCCGCAGAGCTGGGGCAGGGCTACCGTGCAGATGACTGGACTCACACCCAGGGCAGCCTGTTCAGCGCCATGAAGATGGAAAAGACCATGATCGGCCTGCTCCTGCTGCTGATCGTGGCCGTGGCTGCCTTCAACATCATCGCCACGCTGATCATGGTTGTGGCCGACAAGCGCGCGGATATCGCGATCCTCCGCACTTTGGGGGCGACGCCGCGGCAGATCATGGCCGTGTTCATGGTTCAAGGCAGTGTGATCGGTGTCATCGGTACTCTGATCGGTACTGTTCTGGGTGTCATCACCGCGCTCAACGTCAGTCAGTGGATCGCCGCCCTGGAGCGTGCCAGCGGTCGGCAGATCTTCAGCTCAGACGTTTACTTCGTGAGCTACCTGCCGTCCGAACTGCAACTCGGTGATGTGATGTTGATCTGCACCGCTGCCCTCGTGCTGAGCTTCCTGGCCACCCTCTATCCGGCGTGGCGAGCGGCGCAGACCCAGCCAGCCGAGGCCTTGCGCTACGAGTAATCGGCTGTGACCGCAAATAAAAACGCCGCTTTCGAAGCGGCGTTTTTCATGTCGGAATGCGGGGTCATGCGTCATCGGCTCTGCCTGTGACGATCGAAATGCCTGGTGTACAGGATGAAGTCGGATTGTCTGTAGGAGCCCGAATGAATCCGCGATGCCCCCTTATAGGAGCCAAAGGCAAGTCCATGTTTTACGAACGTGGATGTTTACTTCAGCGGCTGGTTTCTCGGCGCGCTTTCTGGCGCTTGCGCCAGCTATGGCCAACCCACCAACGCCAATAGAGCATGGTCAGCATGTAGGCCAGTGCCCCGACCAATACGCCGCAGACCAGCGAGCCTAGGAGAAATGGCTGCCAGAGCGTGGAAAGTTCCTGGGTGATCCATTCCCAGGTCAGTTCATCGGGTAGGGCGCGCGGAGAAATCTGCATGATCCAGGCCCCCATCTTGTAGGTGCAGTAGAAGACCGGCGGCATGGTGATGGGGTTGGTCAGCCAGACCAGGCCTACCGAGATCGGCAGGTTAGCGCGCACCGCGATAGCCAGGCCGGCGGCCAGCAGCATCTGCATGGGAATGGGGACGAACGCCGCGAACAGACCCATGGCCATGGCGCGGGCGACCGAGTGGCGATTGAGGTGCCAGAGGTTCGGGTCATGGATGAGCGTGCCGAGAAAACGCAGGGACTTGTGTTCCCTGATAGTGTCCGGATTCGGCATGTAGCGTTTGAAGATGCGACGCGGCATGAGCGGTCTCTGGCGGACGAAAGCGCCGGGTATTATGCACACCCGGAAATGACAGCGCCGGGTCAGATTGTGTCGGCAAGTTTAACGGGAATTGCACCGGTCGGATCGACCCGTGCAGGGTGGCACAGGATGTTGCCGCGCTTTTCATCCCAGGGAAAGGGAGTTGGATACCCATGGTGTCGGGTCTGGCGACGCTTGCCGTCGGCCTTCTTCTACTGCGTTGGATACCCAGTCTGCCGCCTGTCTGGTGGCTCTATTTCCAGCTGGTTCTCGGTTTCGGGTTGCTGATGTCACGCGCCTGGCGCCCCGGCCTCTTTCTCCTCGGCCTTGGCTGGGCGTGTCTGAGTGCCCAGTGGGCGCTGGATGACCGATTGGACTCGCGTCTGGATGGCCAGGTGCGCTGGCTGGAAGGGCGGGTAGTCGGTTTGCCGAGTGCTGCCGACGGTGTGGTGCGCTTCGAGCTGTCCGATCTTCATTCCTCACGGGCACAGCTGCCTGGCCGCCTGCGCTTGTCCTGGCACGATGGGCCGCGTGTGCTCGCGGGTGAACGCTGGCGCCTGGCGGTCCGTCTCAAGCGGCCGCGGGGTTTGGTGAACCCGGCGACTTTCGATTACGAAGCCTGGTTGCTGGCGCGGCGTATAGGTGCGACCGGCTCGGTAAAGGCTGGCGAACGTGTCCAGCCGGCTGACGGCCTCGTTGCCTGGCGTGATGCACTGCGTCAACGTTTGCTGGAAGTGGATGCCAACGGGCGGGCCGGAGGACTCGCCGCCCTGGTGCTGGGCGATGGTTCCGGCCTGCAGGATCGGGATTGGCGACTGCTGCAGGACACCGGAACCACTCACCTGATGGTGATTTCAGGCCAGCACATAACTCTCTTTGCCGGCGTGCTCTATAGCGTGGTCGCGGCGCTTGCGCGATTCGGACTCTGGCCCCGGCGCCTGCCCTGGCTGCCCTGGGCCTGCTTCATGGCTTTCGCCGGAGGCCTTGGCTACGGCGTGATGGCTGGCTTCGACGTGCCGGTGCAGCGGGCCTGTGTGATGCTCGCCGTTGTCCTGCTCTGGCGTTTGCGTTTTCGCCACCTGGCCTTCCTCACGCCGCTCCTGGTTGCTCTTTGCGTCGTGTTGTCAGCGGAGCCACTGGTGATCCTGCAGCCGGGTTTCTGGTTGTCCTTCGGTGCAGTGGTCTTGCTGATCCTGGCCTTCGCCGGCCGTCTCGGCGCTTGGCCCTGGTGGCATACCTGGTGGCGTGCCCAGTGGGTGATGGGCTTGGGACTTGCGCCGCTGCTGCTGGCCCTGGCTTTGCCCATCAGTCTCAGTGGTCCATTGGCGAACCTGGTGGCGGTGCCCTGGATCAGCCTGGTGGTATTACCGCTGGCGCTGCTGGGTACCTTGCTGCTGGGCATTCCTGTTGTGGGAGACGCGCTGCTCTGGTTGGCTGGAGGCGCACTGGACCTTCTGTTTCAGATGCTGGCTTGGATGGCGGCGCAGCTACCCGCCTGGATCCCGGAGCAGGTCCCGCTTTGGGCCTGGCTCCTGGGGGCATCAGGCGTCCTGCTTCTGATCGCTCCGGCGGGTGTGCCGCTGCGGGCTCTTGGCCTGGCGTTGCTGATGCCGATGCTGTTTCCGTCGAATGAGCCCTTCGCGCACGGTCAGGCCGAGGTGCGGGTGCTGGATGTGGGGCAGGGACTTTCGGTGTTGGTGCGCACCCGCGAGCATGCGCTGCTCTACGATGCCGGACCACGCCGGGGTGACTTCGATATCGGTGAGCGGGTAGTGGTGCCGACCTTGCGCGGCCTGGGGGTGTCCAGGCTTGACCTGATGCTGATCAGCCATGCCGACTCCGACCACGCCGGGGGAGCCCTGGCGGTGCAGCGGGGGGTGGCCGTGGAGCGAGTGCTGGCTGGCGAATTGGAGCGCCTGTCTCCTGAGCTGGGGGCGGAACGCTGTTCGGCGGGGGATGCCTGGACCTGGGATGGGGTGGACTTCCTGGTCTGGCAGTCGCCGCTGACCGGGGACAGTAACGACGATTCATGCGTACTGGCGATCGAGGCCGCTGGTGAGCGCATTTTGCTCAGCGGCGATCTGGGCATCCGTGGCGAAGCGGCTTGGGTTGCGAGCGGCCAACCACTGGTCGCGCGCTGGCTGGTGGCCGGTCACCACGGCAGTCGGACGTCTTCCAGTAGCGCCTTCCTGCGTGTCGTGGCGCCTGAGAAGGTGCTGATCTCCCGTGGCCACCTGAATTCCTACGGTCACCCGCATCCACTGGTCGTTTCGCGTATACGCGCGCTGCCGGCCGATATCCATGACACCGCGGAACAGGGCCACTTGCTGCTGCGCCTGGGGGCGAATCGCGAGCCCGAAAGCGGGCGAGAAAAGTCTGTGTTCTGGAGGGAAAAATGAGAACAGCGACGGTCGGCGCAGGCCCGACCCTATGCTAGAGTGGCGCCACTTTTCCGAAGGGGATTTCCTACCGTGTGGGAGTTGGTCAAAGCCGGTGGCTGGATGATGCTGCCGATCATTCTGTGTTCCATCGCCGCCACTGCTATTGTCGCTGAACGCCTGTGGACCCTGCGTCTCAGTCGGGTCTCGCCTCCGCATTTGCTGGGTCAGGTCTGGCGCCAGATCAAGGACAAGCAACTGAACAGCCAGAAGCTCAAGGAGTTGCGCGCGTCTTCGCCCTTGGGTGAAGTGCTGGCTGCGGGCCTGGCGAACTCCAAGCATGGCCGGGAAATCATGAAAGAGTGCATCGAGGAAGCTGCCAGCCGGGTCATCCATGAACTGGAGCGCTACCTCAATGCCCTGGGCACCATCGCCGCCATGGCGCCGTTGCTGGGGCTGTTGGGTACGGTCTTCGGCATGATCGAAATCTTCGGCGGATTCATGGAGAACGGCATGGCCAATGCGCCGGTCCTGGCCGGCGGCATCGCCAAGGCCCTGGTGACCACTGCGGCGGGCCTGATCGTTGCCATCCCGGCCGTGTTCTTCCATCGCTACCTGTTGCGTCGTGTCGACGAACTGGTGGTCGCGATGGAGCAGGAAGCGATCAAGCTGGTGGAAGTGGTCCAGGGTGATCGCGAAGTCGACTTCGCAGAGGAAGCCAAAGCGTGAAGTTCCGCCGCAGGGCGGGCAATGTCGCCCGCGAAGAGGTGTTCCTCAACCTTACTTCGTTGATTGACGTGATCTTCGTGCTGTTGCTGTTCTTCGTGGTGACCACCACCTTCAGCAAGCCCAACCAGTTGAAGATCGAGCTGCCTGAAGCGGTGAGCGGCACGCCGCCCGAAGAGACGCAGCTGAAGACGCTGGAGCTTTCCATTGGCGCCGATGGCCAGTATTCGCTCAATGGCCAGAATCTGGTGAAGAGCGACCTGGAGACCCTGATCTCTGCGCTGGGACGTGAGTCGGAGGGCGACAACAGCCTGCCGCTGGTGATCACCGCTGACGCTCGCACCACTCACCAGGCGGTGATTACCGCCATGGACGCCGCCGGAAAGCTGGGCTTCAGTCACCTGCGAATGACCACCGTCGAGGCCGAAGCGGCCAAGAAGCCCTGATGGCCTTCTCCGATCGTCTGCTGGACGCCTGGTACCGGGGCCACCCGGCCCTCGGCCTGCTAAGCCCGCTGGAGTGGCTCTACCGTCGGGTGGCCAAGCGCAAGCGCGCATCATTCCTGGCGGGGCAGGGCAACAGCTATCGCCCGCCCGTACCGCTGATCGTGGTCGGCAACATTACCGTTGGTGGCACCGGCAAGACCCCGATGATTCTCTGGCTGATCGAACACTGCCGGGCGCGCGGACTGCGCGTTGGCGTGGTCAGTCGTGGTTACGGGGCGAAACCGCCACAGCTGCCCTGGCGGGTGCGTGCCGAACAAGGCACCGAACAGGCCGGTGACGAGCCGCTGCTGATTGTCCAGCGCAGTGGCGTGCCCCTGATGATCGACCCTGACCGTTCCCGTGCAGTAAAGGCCCTGCTGGAGCAGGAAGAGCTGGACCTGATCCTCAGCGACGATGGCTTGCAGCATTACCGCCTCGGGCGCGACCTGGAGCTGGTGCTGATCGACGCTGCCCGTGGCCTTGGCAATCGTCGCTGCCTGCCGGCCGGGCCCTTGCGTGAGCCGCCGGAGCGCCTGGACTCTGTGGATGCGGTGCTGCGCAATGGCGCCGAGGCCGATTCCGCCGAAGGCTTCTCCTTCAAACTGCAACCCGGCGTGCTGGTCAACGTGCAGAGCGGCGAGCGTGTGGGGCTGGCGCATTTTCCGTCCGGCCAAGCCGTGCATGCGGTGGCGGGCATCGGCAACCCTCAGCGTTTCTTCACGACTCTGGAGGCGCTAAACTGGCGCCCGATTCCGCACCCCTTCGCCGATCACGCGGTCTATAGCCCGGAAGCCCTGGATTTCAAGCCGCCGCTGCCCGTGCTGATGACCGAGAAGGATGCGGTGAAGTGCCGGGCCTTCGCTGCCGCCGACTGGTGGTACCTGGTGGTCGATGCCACACCGTCGCCGGCCTTCGTCACCTGGCTCGACGATCAACTGGCCCGCCTGCTGCCGGACCGCTTCTAACCTCAGGTAGCCCTCGGGCTGCCGCCTCAAGGATTGCCCCATGGACCCGAAACTTCTCGATATCCTCGCCTGCCCCCTGTGCAAAGGGCCGCTGAAGCTGGCCGATGACAAGAGCGAGCTCATCTGCAAGGCCGACGCCCTGGCCTTTCCGGTACGCGACGGTATCCCGGTAATGCTGGAAGGCGAGGCCCGTCCCCTCAATGTCGATGAGCGTCTGGACAAATGACCCAGGCTTTCACCGTCGTCATTCCCGCTCGCTACGCCTCGACCCGCTTGCCCGGCAAGCCGCTGCAGGATATCGCCGGCAAACCGATGATCCAGCACGTCTGGGAGCAGGCAAAGCGCAGCGCGGCTCAGCGCGTGGTAGTGGCCACCGATGATGCGCGCATCGTCGACGTTTGCCGGGCCGTTGGTGCCGAGGTGCTGCTGACCCGTGAAGATCACAACTCGGGCACCGATCGCCTGGCCGAAGTGGCCAGCCAGTTGGGCCTGGCCGATGACGCCATCGTGGTCAACGTGCAGGGTGACGAACCGCTGATCCCGCCGGCTATCATCGACCAGGTGGCGGCTAACCTGGCCGCGCACCCGGAAGCTGGCATCGCGACCCTGGCCGAGCCGATCCAGGACGTGCAGGCGCTGTTCAATCCCAATGTGGTGAAAGTGGCCGCCGACCTCAACGGTCTGGCTCTGACCTTCAGCCGTGCGCCACTACCCTGGGCCCGCGATGCTTTCGCTTCCGACCGTGACCAACTGCCGGAAGGCGTACCGTATCGCCGGCATATCGGCATCTACGCGTACCGCGTTGGCCTCCTCCACGACTTCGTCGCCTGGGGACCGTGCTGGCTGGAGAACACCGAATGTCTGGAACAATTGCGTGCGCTCTGGCACGGCGTGCGTATCCATGTGGCTGATGCACTTGAGGCGCCGCCCACCGGCGTCGATACCCCGGAAGACCTCGAGCGCGTCCGGCGCTTGCTGGGGGCCTGATGCGAGTGCTCTTCGTTTGCCTGGGCAATATCTGTCGCTCGCCAACCGCTGAGGGCGTGCTGCGCCACAAGCTGCGTGAGGCCGGGCTCGCCGGGCAGGTGCAGGTGGACTCAGCAGGCACCGGTGACTGGCACGTGGGCAAGGCGCCAGACGCTCGCACCCGCGTGGCTGCTCAGCGTCGTGGTTACGACCTGTCCCAGCTGCGCGCGCGCCAGGTGGCCGTGGACGACTTCGGCCACTTCGACCTGGTCCTGGCGATGGACGAGAGTAACCTGGCCGACCTGCATCGTTTGCGTCCCGGCAACGCCGCCGCTGAACTTGACCTGTTCCTGCGCCGCTACCAGCTTGAGCTGGACGAGGTGCCGGACCCTTACTACGGCGGCGAAGCAGGCTTCGAGCAGGTCCTCGACCTGGTGGAGCAGGCCTGCGATGCACTGATCCTGGAAATCAAGGGGCGCCTGTGAGCCTGGTCCTGCACGAATATCTGTCCCTAAAGCCGTACAACACCTTTGGCGTAGACGTTAAGGCGCGGTTGTTCGCCGAGGCGCATGACGACGCCGAGGTGCGTGAAGCTATCGCCCTGGCGGCCGAGCGTGACCTTCCGCTGCTGGTGATCGGTGGCGGTAGCAACCTGCTACTGACACGCGATGTAGAGGCCTTCGTCTTGCGCATGGCCAGTCGAGGTGTGCGTGTTCTGGCGGATGACGGAATGAATGTGCTGCTGGAGGCCGAAGCCGGCGAGCCTTGGCATCCTCTGGTGCTCTGGACGTTGGAGCAGGGCCTGGGGGGGCTGGAAAACCTCAGCCTGATTCCCGGTACCGTGGGGGCTGCGCCCATGCAGAACATTGGTGCCTATGGCGTTGAACTGAAGGACGTGTTTGTCGGGCTGGTCGCGCTGGACCGGGAAACCGGCGAGCTGCGCGAGTTTGCGCTGGAGGACTGCCAGTTCGCCTACCGCGACAGCCTGTTCAAGCGTGAAACCGGCCGCTGGCTGATCCTGCGGGTGCGCTTCAATCTCAGTCGCGCGCCGCAGCTGCATCTGGATTACGGTCCGGTGCGCCAGCGCCTGCAGGCCGAAGGCATCGATGCACCAACGCCCAAGGATGTCAGTCGCGCCATCTGCGCCATTCGCAGCGAAAAACTGCCGGACCCGGCCGAGCTGGGCAATGCTGGCAGTTTCTTCAAGAATCCGCTGATTAGCGCTGAGCTCGCGCAGCACCTGCGTGACGAATATCCCGATCTGGTCGCCTATCCCCAGACAAACGGGCAGGTCAAGCTGGCCGCTGGTTGGTTGATCGAGCGTGCTGGCTGGAAGGGGTTCCGCGAAGGTGATGTTGGCGTCCATCGCCTGCAGGCGCTGGTGCTGGTCAACTACGGCTCAGCAACGGGGAGTCAGCTGCATGACCTGGCCCAGCGCATTCGTGCGGATATTGCCAAGCGCTTTGGCGTGGAGCTGGAAATGGAGCCGAACCTGATCTGAATGGCGCTGCCTGAAACAAAGAAACCGGCCTGATGGCCGGTTTCTTTTGTGCTGACGTTTAGCGGTATTCACACAGGTAAGCGGTGTCCTGGGCGACTTTCAGCTGGAATTTGCTGTTGGCCGGAACGGTGAACTTGCTACCGGAGGCGAAGGTTTCCCAGGCGTCGCTGCCCGGCAGCTTTACAGTCAGGGCGCCGGCGATGACGTGCATCACTTCCAGCTGGCTGGTGCCGAATTCGTACTCGCCAGCGGCCATCACGCCGATGGTGGCCGGACCTTCAGTCATGCCGAACGCAATGGATTTGACGGTGCCGTCGAAGTATTCGTTGACCTTGAACATGCTGGGCTCCTGGATGGGGTCTGAAAGGGCTCGACAGTATGCCCAAGGCCGGTTTTGCCGTCACTAGGTCCGCAAGCTTCAGGCGGGGAGTACAAGGGGCAGCAGGCGTGCGGTGTTGCGGGCGTCTTCGAGGGCTCGGTGTTGCTGGCCCTGGAAGTGCAGGCCAGCCAGTTGCAAGGCGGTGTGCAGGCCTACCGCGCGCTTTAGCTGACGCGCATCTGCGAACCGCTGTTTGAGGTTCAGATGGGGTATGGCGGCCAGGAGGCTGTGCAGCCCGTGCAATTGCCACTCTTGCTCCAGTTGGCGACGGTCATAGTCACCCCAGCTTGCCCAGCCCGCCAGGCGCGGGCTGTGGTGGCCGAGCCAGCGCTCGAAGGTCTGCCAAACTTGGGGCAGGTGTGCGGCACTGTCCACGTTGGCCTGGCTGATATGCGTGAGCTGGCGGCAGAAGCCGGTCAAGCAGGGACGGCGTGCGGGGCGGACAAAACGCTGGAAATGGTCCACCTCATGACCGTCCGCACGAACCAGGGTGGCGCCTATCTCGATGATTTCCATTTCTTCCAGTGGCCAGCCACCTTCTTCGGTGGTGGCTTCCAGGTCGATGACCAGCCAGTGCGGCATGGGGTTCTCCTTGGCATAGGGGCGGCTGGGCCGGCCTGGACCGAGTATGGTGGTGCTTTCGCGGGGCGGCAAACTGCGTGTTAGGCTTTTCCGCAGGTCGACGAAGGAGAACAACAATGGCTGAAGTAGCGTTCATCGGTCTGGGGGTCATGGGCTTCAATATGGCTGGGCACCTGGCTTGCGAAGGGCACTCGGTGCGGGTTTACAACCGCACGCCGGGCAGGATCTCACTGTGGTGCGACGAGTTCGGCGGCGATGCCTTTGCCACGCCGCGCGAAGCGGCCGAGGGGGCGGAGTTCGTGATGGTCTGCGTTGGAAATGACGCTGATCTGCGTGCGGTTCTGCTGGGGGAGGACGGCGCCTTCGCCGGGATGGCACCCGGCTCGATCCTGGTGGACCACACCACGGCGTCGGCGGATGTGGCGCGGGAAATGGCCACGCTGGCTGCCGAGCGCGAGCTGGGCTTCCTCGATGCACCGGTTTCTGGCGGCCAGGCGGGCGCCGAAGCGGGCATGCTGTCTGTGATGGTTGGTGGGGAAGGGGTTTTCTACGACCGCGCCGTGCCGGTAATCGACAGCTACGCCAAGATGATTCGACATATGGGGCCGGCAGGTAGCGGCCAACTGACCAAGATGGTCAACCAGATCTGTGTTGGCGGCCTGCTGCAAGGGCTGGCCGAGGCGCTTCACTTTGCCCAGTGCGCCGGCCTGAACGCGCAAGGCGCCATGGAGGTGATCAGCAAGGGGGCCGCCCAATCCTGGCAGCTGGAACATCGTCACCAGACGATGCTGGAGGGCAATTTCGATTTCGGATTTGCCGTGGACTGGATGCGCAAGGACCTGTCCATTGTCCTCGATGAGGCGGCGCGTAACGGGGCGCAACTGCCGGTTACGGCGCTGGTTGACCAGTTCTACGCTGAGGTCCAGGCCATGGGGGGTGGGCGCTGGGATACGTCCAGCCTGATCGCGAGGCTGAAAAAGCCCGCGTAGCGAGTGATGTCGGCGTCCTGAGCAAAAATCAGGCTAGGCGGAAGGCGGGGAGAAAGCGGAGTTGACGACCGTCAATGAGCATTTTGAGCTGATTTCCAACAACGCCTGGTCGACGATCAGGTCGCCTAGCTGCGGAAAATGAAGTAGACCGCGCCTAGCAGGCATAACCCCGCCCAGAGGTAGTCCAGCTTCAACGGCTGTTGCATGTAGAGCACGCTGAACGGCACGAAGATCGCCAGGGTGATCACTTCCTGCATGATCTTCAGCTGGCCAACCGAGAGCTCGGTGTAGCCGATCCGGTTGGCCGGCACCATGATCAGGTACTCGAACAAAGCGATGCCCCAGCTGATGAGCGCCGCAATTACCCAGGGTTTGGTGTTCAGGGTCTTCAGGTGGCCATACCAGGCAAAGGTCATGAAGACGTTGGACAGGGTGAGCAGGGCGGCGGTCTGCATCCATACCGGCATGATCTGAGGCTCTGTGTTGAGGGCGACGCGCAAGCCTAATGGGTGCTGATTCTCAAGGAAAGGGGAGAGCCATGGCCTTCTGGCGTGGATTGGGATTCGCGGCGCTGGTGCTGCTCGGGGTTGTAATCGCGACGCTGCGAGGCATTGATGTCGCGCGCAAGCAGCCGGTGATCGCGGAGCTGCACCTGCCGCCGGCGTTCGCGGCGGCGCGGGATTTCGATTTCGGGCGCTACCGCCTGTCCTGGCGTGGCCAGGGGTTCGTGGTTTATCCGCGAAGCCGGCCGGAGAAGGTGCTCTGGGCTGTCGATGGTGGCTTCCTGGCGGCGGGTACCGGGCAGGCTGAGCCTGATTCGCTCAAGCCGGGGCAGGAGCTGCGCGACCGGCGTGAGTTGATCTGTCGCGAACAGAGCCTTGAAGCGTTCGAGCGCCTGGGGAGTAAGTTGATGCTGAAAGGGCGCCTGCGCTGCGTCGACGGCAGTCTGAGCCGCTACGTGGTGGCCTTGGTGGATGATGGTGAGCGTGGCCTGGTGCTGGAAGTGACCCTTGAAAATCCAGATTTAAACCGGCTTTTCCTGAGCTGGCGCCGGGAAGCGGGCGAGCGGGTGTTCGGTTTCGGCGATGCTTCCGGGGCGTACGACATGTCCGGTAGGCGTATGGTTGTGCCAGCTGCCGGGAGCTCGCCAGTAGAGGAGGGGGGCTCGGTCGCCGCCCAGGCCTTCTACGCCACCTCGCGCTTGCGAGCTTTCCACAGTCAGTCTGCGGCCTATCAGTTGTTCGATCTGCGTGAGCCGCAGCGTGTGGGGCTGGAAGTGCATGAAAGGTGGCTCGTGGCACGTATCTACAAGGGCGATAGCCCGGAGGAGCTGCGTGAGCATCAGGCATCGGTCGTCGGGGTCGTGTCAACACCGCCTCCGGCCAAGTAAAATGCGCCTTCGTGCTGCCAATCCTATCGTTCGAGGTTCTTCATCATGCTCTGCCGCCCCGGCTGCGGTGCCTGCTGCATTGCGCCGTCCATCAGTTCCCCGTTGCCCGGTATGCCTTCAGGCAAGCCTGCGGGCGAACGCTGCCTGCACTTGTCCGCTGAGAACCTCTGTCAACTATTCGGCGACCCGCGCCGGCCAGCAGTGTGCGGCGACTTCGATGCTGATCCCGAGGTTTGCGGTGACAGCCGGGAGGATGCCATCCGCCTCCTTGGCTGGTGGGAGCAGGCAACCTCGGCGGCCTAATCTTTCAGCCTGCTTTCGGTCGGTACTGTTCGAGCAAGGAGAGATCATGAGAATCAAGGTTGTGGCGCTCTGTGCCCTGGGTTTGCTGGCGGCATCCGTTGCCCATGCCGAGGACTGGAAGCTGGCCAAGGACGAAGACGGCATCAAGGTTTTCCTGAGTGAGGTGCCGGGTTCCAAGTACAAGGCCTACCGCGGTGTTGCCACCATGAAAACTGATATCGCCACCCTGCGTGCCCTGCAGGAGGATGTCGCCGGTTCCTGCGCCTGGATCCATGAGTGCAAGGATCAGAAGTTGCTCAAAAACGAAGGGGCCCAGAGCTGGACCTACACCCGCTTCAATACGCCCTGGCCGGTCACGCCGCGGGATTCAGTGATCCACGTGACTTCCGAGCTGGCGGCGGATGGAGGCGTGACGCGCATTCTTGAAGGGGTGCCGAAGTACCTTCCGGAGGCTGACGGCTATGTCAGGGTGACTCAGGTGGTCGGTTTCTGGAAGCTGGTGCCAAAGGGGGCGGGGGAGGTGGAAGTGACCTATCAGGCGCACACCGAGCCGGGCGGTAGCGTTCCATCCTGGCTTGCAAATAGCTTCGTGGTCGATGCGCCCTTCAATACCTTGAAAGCGATGCGCCAGCGGGCGGAAAAGCGCTGAAGGGCTAGACAAAGTTGAAATAAAAAAGGCTGCCGATCGGCAGCCTTTTTCATGGTGCAGTCAGCCTTACTTGCGGCCGTCCAGCGAGACGAAGTCACGCTTTTCGTAGCCGGTGTAGAGCTGGCGCGGACGGCCGATCTTGTACGGGCCGGAGAGCATTTCCTTCCAGTGCGAGATCCAGCCGACGGTGCGTGCCAGGGCGAAGATCACGGTGAACATGCTGGTCGGAATGCCGATGGCCTTCAGGATGATACCCGAGTAGAAGTCCACGTTCGGGTAGAGGTTGCGCTCCTTGAAGTAAGGATCGTTACGCGCGATCTCGTCGAGCTTCATGGCCAGTTCCAGCTGCGGGTCGTTGATGCCTAGCTCAGCCAGGACTTCGTCGCAGGTCTGCTTCATGACCTTGGCGCGCGGGTCGAAGTTCTTGTACACGCGGTGGCCAAAGCCCATCAGCTTGAACGGATCGTTCTTGTCCTTCGCTTTAGCGATGAACTTGTCGATGTTCGAAACGTCTCCGATCTCGTCCAGCATGCTCAGCACGGCTTCGTTGGCGCCACCGTGTGCCGGGCCCCAGAGGGCGGCGATGCCGGCTGCGATGCAAGCGAAGGGGTTGGCGCCGGACGAGCCGGCCAGGCGTACGGTGGAGGTGGATGCGTTCTGCTCGTGGTCCGCGTGCAGGACGAAGATGCGATCCATGGCCTTGGCCAGTACCGGGCTGATCGGTTTGATCTCGGCCGGGGTGTTGAACATCATGTGCAGGAAGTTTTCCGCGTAGTTCAGGTCGTTACGCGGGTACATCATGGGCTGGCCCATGGAGTACTTGTAGGCCATCGCCGCGATGGTCGGCATCTTGGCGATCAGGCGCATCGCCGAGACTTCGCGGTGCTGCGGGTTATTGATGTCCAGGGAGTCGTGGTAGAAGGCGGAGAGGGCACCGACCACGCCGCACATGATCGCCATCGGATGGGCGTCGCGACGGAAGCCGTTGAAGAAGCTCTTCAGCTGCTCGTGAACCATGGTGTGGTTCTTGATGGTGCCAACGAACTTGGCCTTCTCTTCAGCGTTCGGCAGCTCGCCGTTCAGCAGCAGGTAGCAGGTTTCCAGGTAGTCGGATTTCTCTGCCAGCTGTTCGATTGGATAGCCACGGTGCAGCAGTACGCCCTTGTCGCCGTCGATGTAGGTGATCTTCGACTCACAAGAGGCGGTCGACATAAAGCCAGGATCAAAGGTGAAGCAGCCCGTGGAGGTCAGGCCCCGCACATCGACTACATCGGGTCCCATGGTTCCGGACAGAACGGGCAGCTCTACGGGGGCTGCGCCCTCGATGATCAACTGCGCTTTTTTGTCAGCCATAGCGGCCTCCTAGTTATGCTTGAAATCATCAGACAGCCCCCCACGCAGGGCCCGGGACACTATAGAGGTATAAATTCGAATGTCAATTTGAAGAAACCCATGTGGCAGTGGGGTTTGCGTGGGTTTTTCGGCGAAAAAAGAGGGGCTACTTACGCCTTTTATATAGGCAGTGCAATCCGCTTTTAGGGGCAGGTGTTCGCATTGTCATTAGTCAGCTAACTGTCTATACTCAGCGCCCGATCGCCAGGGGCCTTAAGCCCGTATTCTGGAGGTCGGCACTCCCTTTGGTGAGGGGTACCTGATCAGTGCACTTCCCGACAACTTGCCCTGTTAGTTAGGGGCCTCAGTGTGAAAAAAAAGCCGTGAATAGCCAACGACCTGTAAACCTAGATCTCAGGACCATCAAACTCCCCATCACTGCTTACACGTCCATCCTGCATCGTATCTCTGGTGTCATCCTCTTCTTCGGCATTGCCGTGCTGCTGTTCGCACTCGACAAGTCGCTGAGCTCCGAGGAAGGCTTCGAGCAGGTCAAGGCGTGCCTGACCAGTCCGCTGGCCAAGCTGGTGGTTTGGGGCCTCCTGTCCGCACTGCTTTACCACTTGGTTGCCGGTGTGCGCCATCTGGTAATGGATGCGGGCGTCGGCGAGACGCTCGAGGGCGGCAAGCTGGGCTCGAAAATCGTCATCGTAGTTTCTGCGGTGCTGATCGTGCTGCTGGGAGTGTGGATATGGTAACCAACGTTACGAACTTCTCGCGTTCGGGCCTTTATGACTGGATGGCCCAGCGCGTTTCTGCGGTCGTTCTCGCGGCTTATTTCCTTTTCCTGCTGGGCTACCTGCTGTTCAGTCCGGGTCTGACCTACGCCGACTGGCACGGTCTGTTCTCCCACACCGCGATGCGCATCTTCAGCTTGCTTGCCCTGGTCGCCCTGAGCGTCCACGCATGGGTCGGCATGTGGACCATCTCCACCGACTACCTGACGCCGATGGCGCTGGGCAAGGCGGCGACTGTCGTGCGTTTCCTGTTCCAGGCGGTATGCGGCATTGCAATGTTCGCGTTCTTCGTCTGGGGCGTGCAGATTCTCTGGGGTGTGTGATCCATGGCTAGCATTCGTACTCTTTCTTTCGACGCCATCATCGTAGGTGGCGGCGGCGCCGGCATGCGTGCTGCGCTGCAACTGGCTCAGGGCGGCCACAAGACCGCCGTTGTGACCAAGGTGTTCCCGACTCGCTCTCACACCGTTTCGGCCCAGGGTGGCATCACCTGCGCAATTGCTTCGGCCGACCCGAATGACGATTGGCGCTGGCACATGTACGACACCGTCAAGGGTTCCGATTACATCGGTGACCAGGACGCAATCGAATATATGTGCTCCGTTGGTCCGGAAGCCGTGTTCGAGCTGGAGCACATGGGCCTGCCGTTCTCCCGTACCGAGCAGGGCCGCATCTACCAGCGTCCGTTCGGCGGTCAGTCCAAGGACTTCGGCAAGGGCGGCCAGGCTGCCCGTACCTGCGCTGCGGCCGACCGTACCGGTCACGCCCTGCTGCACACCCTGTATCAGGCCAACCTGAAGAGCGGCACGTCGTTCCTCAATGAGTGGTATGCCGTAGATCTGGTGAAGAACCAGGACGGCGCCGTGGTGGGCATCATCGCGATCTGCATCGAGACTGGTGAAACCGTCTACATCCGTTCCAAGGCCGTGGTTCTGGCCACCGGCGGTGCCGGCCGTATCTACGCCTCCACCACCAACGCCCTGATCAATACCGGTGACGGCGTGGGCATGGCCCTGCGTGCAGGCGTGCCGGTTCAGGACATCGAAATGTGGCAGTTCCACCCGACCGGTATCGCCGGCGCCGGCGTGCTGGTGACCGAAGGTTGCCGCGGTGAGGGTGGTTACCTGATCAACGCCCATGGCGAACGCTTCATGGAGCGCTATGCTCCGAACGCCAAGGACCTGGCTGGCCGCGACGTGGTCGCCCGCTCCATGGTGAAGGAAGTGATCGCCGGCAATGGCGTGGGCCCGAACAAGGACCACGTACTGCTGAAGCTCGACCACCTGGGCGAGGAAGTTCTGCACAGCCGTCTCCCCGGCATCTGCGAACTGTCGAAGACCTTCGCGCACGTCGACCCGGTCGTCGCGCCGATCCCGGTTATCCCGACTTGCCACTACATGATGGGCGGCGTTGCCACCAACATTCATGGCCAGGCCATCACTCAGGACGCAAACGGCAACGACACCATCGTCGAAGGCCTGTTTGCAGTGGGCGAAGTGGCTTGCGTATCGGTACACGGTGCCAACCGTCTGGGTGGCAACTCGCTGCTCGACCTGGTTGTGTTCGGTCGTGCCGCCGGTCTGCACCTGGAGAAGGCACTCAAGGAAGGTATCGAGGCGCGCGGCGCCAGCGAAACCGACATCGAGCAGTCGCTCAAGCGTCTGTCCGGCGTCAACGAGCGCACCAGCGGCGAAGAAGTTGCCCCGCTGAAGCGCGAGCTGCAGCAGTGCATGCAGAACTACTTCGGTGTGTTCCGTACCGGCGAATACATGCAGAAGGGCATTGCCCAGTTGGCCGACCTGCGTGAGCGCATCGCCAACGTCAAGATCAACGACAAGAGCCAGGCCTTCAACACCGCGCGCATCGAAGCGCTCGAGCTGCAGAACCTGCTGGAAGTCGCCGAGGCTACCGCGATCGCCGCGGAAGTCCGCAAGGAGTCTCGTGGTGCTCATGCCCGTGAAGACTTCGAAGACCGCGACGACGAGAACTGGCTGTGCCACACCCTGTACTTCCCGGGTGATAAGCGCGTTACCAAGCGCGCCGTCAACTTCGCGCCGAAGACCGTTCCGGCGTTCGAACCCAAAGTACGTACTTATTAAGGGTGGCCGACATGTCCAACACTCTCACTGTCAGCGTCTATCGCTACAACCCGGAGCGCGACAGCGCTCCGACCATGCAGGATTTCCAGATCGATACCGACGGCAAGGACGTGATGGTCCTCGACGTACTGGCGCTGATCAAGGAGCAGGACGAGGGTTTCTCCTACCGTCGCTCCTGCCGTGAAGGCGTCTGCGGTTCCGACGGCATGAACATCAACGGCAAGAACGGCCTGGCGTGCATCACTCCGCTGTCCGCCGCCGGCCTGAAGGGCGGCAAGCTGGTGATTCGCCCGCTGCCCGGTTTGCCGGTCATTCGTGACCTGGTCGTTGATATGAGCATCTTCTACAAGCAGTACGAGAAGGTGAAACCCTTCCTGCAGAACGATACGCCGGCTCCGGCCATCGAACGACTGCAGTCTCCGGAAGAGCGCGAGAAGCTGGACGGTCTGTACGAGTGCATCCTGTGCGCTTGCTGCTCGACCTCCTGCCCGTCCTTCTGGTGGAACCCGGACAAGTTCCTCGGCCCCGCTGCACTGCTCCAGGCCTACCGTTTTCTGGCCGACAGCCGTGACAGCAAGACCGAAGAGCGCCTGGCTGCGCTGGATGACCCGTTCAGTGTGTTCCGCTGCCGCGGCATCATGAACTGCGTGAACGTTTGTCCGAAGGGTCTGAACCCGACCAAGGCAATCGGTCACGTACGCACCATGCTGCTGCAGAGCGGTACCTGATTCGATTGCGGTACCCGTAACACCTGCGGCACCGGCCTGGCTGGTGCCGCAGTAAAACCAGGAGCGCAGCTCACAAAGCCGTGTTCCTTATTTGAAAAATATATAGATGACCAGCAGGGGCAACCGGGCTGGTGCCCGGACTATCAGCGGGATCCTTGGTGGCTTACCGAAGTCGCTGTGCCAGGACTTCTAAGCCCTAGTGGTGTCCATGCCGATGGCGTCCCCTTATCGAGGGTGACAAAGCATGCAAGAAAGCGAAATGCAGCGCATGTGGAACAGCGCCCACCTATCCGGTGGTAACGCTGCATATGTGGAAGAGCTCTATGAGCTCTACCTGCACGATCCCAACGCTGTGCCCGAAGAGTGGCGCACCTACTTCCAGAAGTTGCCGACCGACGGCAATCTTGCCACCGACGTTTCGCACTCCACTATCCGCGATCATTTCGTTCTGCTCGCCAAGAACCAGCGCCGCGCTCAGCCGGTTTCCGCTGGTGCTGTAAGCAGTGAACACGAAAAGAAGCAGGTTGAAGTCCTGCGCTTGATCCAGGCTTTCCGCATGCGCGGCCATCAGGCCTCCAAGCTCGATCCGCTTGGTCTGTGGCAGCGTCCGGCTCCGGCTGACCTGTCGATCCGTCATTACGGACTGACCGATGCCGACCTCGATACCACCTTCCGCACGGGTGAACTCTACATCGGCAAAGAAGAGGCTACTCTGCGTGAGATTCAGCAGACCCTCAACGAGACGTATTGCCGCACCATCGGCGCGGAGTTCACTCACATCGTCGATTCCGAACAGCGCAAGTGGTTCCAGCAGCGTCTGGAAAGCGTGCGCGGTCGTCCGGCATTCTCGCCGGAAGTTCAGAGTCACCTGCTTGAGCGTCTGACCGCTGCCGAAGGCCTGGAAAAGTACCTGGGCACCAAGTACCCGGGCACCAAGCGTTTCGGCTTGGAGGGTGGCGAGAGCCTGATCCCGCTGCTGGACGAGATCATCCAGCGCTCGGGCTCCTATGGCTTGAAGGAAATCGTCATCGGCATGGCCCACCGCGGCCGTCTGAACGTTCTGGTCAACACCTTCGGCAAGAATCCACGCGACTTGTTCGACGAGTTCGAAGGCAAGAAGACCGAGGGCCTGTCTTCCGGTGACGTGAAGTATCACCAGGGCTTCTCCTCCAACGTCATGACCCCGGGTGGCGAAGTTCACCTGGCCCTGGCGTTCAACCCGTCCCACCTGGAAATCGTTTCCCCGGTGGTCGAGGGTTCCGTGCGTGCCCGTCAGGATCGTCGTCAGGACAAAACCGGTGACAAGGTACTCCCCATCTCCATCCATGGCGACGCGGCCTTCGCTGGCCAGGGCGTGGTCATGGAGACGTTCCAGATGTCGCAGACCCGTGGTTACAAGACGGGCGGCACCATCCACCTCGTGATCAACAACCAGGTCGGCTTCACCACCAGCCGTCCGGAAGACTCGCGCTCCACCGAGTACTGCACCGACGTCGCCAAGATGATCCAGGCGCCGATCCTGCACGTGAACGGCGACGATCCGGAAGCAGTGCTGTTCGTCACCCAACTGGCTGTCGATTACCGCATGCAGTTCAAGCGTGACGTGGTCATCGACCTGGTCTGCTACCGCCGTCGCGGCCACAACGAGGCTGACGAGCCGAATGGCACCCAGCCGTTGATGTACCAGCAGATCACCAAGCAGCGCACCACCCGCGAGCTGTATGCCGATGCTCTGAGCACCTCCGGTGTGCTCGACACCGCCGCCATCCAGGCAAAGGTCGACGAGTACCGTACCGCTCTGGACAACGGCCAGCACGTGGTCAAGAGCCTGGTCAAGGAGCCCAACAAGGAGCTCTTCGTTGACTGGCGCCCTTATCTGGGCCATGCCTGGACTGCTCGCCACGACACCCGCTTCGAGCTCAAGACCCTGCAGGAACTTTCTGCCAAGGTGCTGGAGATCCCCGAAGGCTTCGTGGTCCAGCGCCAGGTCGCCAAGATCCTCGAAGACCGCCAGAAGATGGGCGCGGGTGCAATGCCGATCAACTGGGGCTACGCCGAGACCATGGCCTACGCCACTCTGTTGTTCGAAGGCCATCCGGTGCGCATCACCGGCCAGGACGTTGGTCGTGGCACCTTCTCGCACCGCCACGCGGCGCTGCACAGCCAGAAGGACGCCAGTACCCACCTGCCGCTGCAACACCTGTTCGACGCGCAGCCCAAGTTCGAACTGTACGACTCCTACCTCTCGGAAGAAGCCGTACTGGCATTCGAATACGGTTACTCGACCACCATGCCGAACGCCTTGGTGATCTGGGAAGCCCAGTTCGGTGACTTCGCCAACGGCGCCCAGGTCGTAATCGACCAGTTCATCACCAGCGGTGAGCACAAGTGGGGCCGTCTCTGCGGTCTGACCATGCTGCTGCCGCATGGCTACGAAGGCCAGGGTCCGGAGCACTCGTCCGCGCGTCTGGAGCGCTACCTGCAGCTGTGCGCCGAGCACAACATCCAGGTTTGCGTGCCGACCACCCCGGCTCAGGTCTACCACATGTTGCGTCGCCAGGTGATCCGTCCGCTGCGCAAGCCGCTGGTGGCCCTGACTCCGAAGTCGCTGCTGCGCCACAAGTTGGCCATCTCGACCCTGGAAGATCTGGCCGAAGGCTCCTTCCAGACCGTCATCGGCGAGATCGACCAGATCGATCCGAAGAAGGTCGACCGTCTGGTCCTGTGCAGTGGCAAGGTCTACTACGATCTGCTGGAGAAGCGTCGTGCCGAAGGCCGCGAAGATATTGCCATCGTGCGTATCGAGCAGCTGTATCCGTTCCCCGAGGACGATCTGGCCGAGGTACTGGCTCCGTACAAGAACCTCAAGCACATCGTCTGGTGCCAAGAAGAGCCGATGAACCAGGGCGCCTGGTACTGCAGCCAGCACCACATGCGTCGTGTCGCGGCGGCTCACAAGAAGGGCCTGTTCCTCGAGTACGCCGGTCGTGAAGGTTCGGCAGCTCCGGCTTGCGGTTATGCCTCCATGCACGCCGAGCAGCAGGAAAAACTGCTGCAAGATGCATTTACTGTTTAACGCCTTCGCGCAGAAGAAACCGAATTAGATAGGAACCCTACAGAATGGCTATCGAGATCAAAGCCCCCACTTTCCCGGAATCGGTTGCCGACGGCACTGTGGCTACCTGGCACAAGAAGCCGGGCGATGCGGTCAAGCGTGACGAACTGATTGTCGACATCGAAACCGACAAAGTGGTCATGGAAGTCCTCGCGGAAACCGACGGCGTCCTGGCTGAAATCGTCAAGAACGAGGGCGACACCGTCCTCAGCGGCGAACTGCTCGGCAAGCTGAACGCGGGCGCCGCCGCTGCTGCCGCCCCGGCCGCTGCTGCCGCCGCTCCGGTTGCCCAGGCTGCTGCTCCGGCTGCCGCTGCTGCCGACGACGCCATCCTCTCTCCGGCCGCCCGCAAGCTGGCTGAAGAGAACGGCATCGACCCGAACAGCATTGCCGGTACTGGCAAAGGCGGTCGTGTGACCAAGGAAGACGTGGTCGCTGCCGTTGAAGCCAAGAAATCCGCTCCGGCTGCTGCTCCGTCTGCCAAGCCCGCCGCTCCGGCTGCCGAGGCTCCGGTCTTCGCCGCTGGCGACCGCGTCGAGAAGCGCGTACCGATGACCCGCCTGCGTGCCAAGGTTGCCGAGCGTCTGGTCGAAGCCCAGTCCACCATGGCCATGTTGACCACCTTCAACGAAGTTGACATGACCGAAGTCATGGCACTGCGTTCGAAATACAAGGACCTGTTCGAGAAGACCCACAACGGTGTGCGCCTGGGCTTCATGTCCTTCTTCGTCAAGGCTTCCGTCGAGGCGCTGAAGCGCTTCCCGGCGGTCAACGCTTCCATTGACGGCAACGACATCGTCTACCACGGCTACCAGGACATCGGCGTAGCTGTTTCCAGCGACCGTGGCCTGGTGGTTCCGGTCCTGCGCAACGCAGAGCTGATGAGCCTGGCCGAAGTCGAGAACGGCATCGCGACCTTCGGCAAGAAGGCCCGCGAGGGCAAGTTGTCCATCGACGAGATGACCGGTGGCACCTTCACCATCACCAACGGCGGCACCTTCGGCTCGATGATGTCGACCCCGATCGTCAACCCGCCGCAGGCCGCCATCCTTGGCATGCACAACATCATCCAGCGCCCGATGGCCATCAACGGTCAGGTTGTTATCCGCCCGATGATGTACCTGGCTCTGTCCTACGACCACCGCCTGATCGATGGCAAGGAAGCTGTAAGCTTCCTGGTGACCATCAAGAACCTGCTGGAAGACCCGGCTCGTCTGCTGCTGGACATCTGATCGGCAGTCTCTCTTTACGGCGGCCCCCCTTGCAGGGGTCGTCCGGTTTCATATGAGAAGGAATGAGTTATGACCCAGAAATTCGACGTGGTAGTGATTGGTGCGGGCCCTGGCGGCTACGTTGCCGCCATCAAGGCAGCTCAGCTCGGCCTGAAAACCGCCTGCATCGAGAAGTACCAGGACAAGGAAGGCAAGACCGCTCTGGGCGGCACCTGCCTGAACGTCGGCTGCATTCCGTCGAAGGCGCTGCTGGACAGCTCCTACAAGTACCATGAGGCCGTTGAGGGCTTCAAAATCCACGGTATCGAAGCCAAGGGCGTCACCATCGACGTACCGGCTATGGTTGGTCGCAAGAACACCATCGTTAAGAACCTGACCGGCGGTGTGAGCACCCTGTTCAAGGCCAACGGTGTGACCCTGCTGGAAGGCCACGGCAAGCTGCTAGCCAACAAGCAGGTCGAAGTGACCGGCTCCGACGGCAAGGTACAGATCGTCGAGGCCGAGAGCGTGATCCTCGCTTCCGGCTCCAAACCGGTAGACATCCCGCCGGCCCCGGTCGACCAGGACGTGATCGTCGACTCCACCGGCGCCCTGGACTTCCAGACCGTTCCGAAGAAGCTGGGCGTGATCGGCGCCGGCGTTATCGGCCTCGAACTGGGCTCCGTCTGGGCCCGCCTGGGCGCTGAAGTGACCGTCATCGAAGCGCTGGATAAGTTCCTCCCGGCTGCTGACGAGCAGGTTTCCAAGGAAGCCCTGAAGGTCCTCACCAAGCAAGGCCTCAAGATTCGTCTGGGTGCTCGCGTGACCGGCTCGGAAGTAAAGAAGAAGCAGGTCACTGTGAACTTCACCGACGCCAACGGCGAGCAGAAAGAAACCTTCGACAAGCTGATCGTGGCAGTGGGCCGTCGCCCGGTGACCACCGACCTGCTGGCCGCAGACAGCGGTGTGACCCTGGACGAGCGCGGTTTCATCTTTGTCGATGACTACTGCAAGACCAGCGTTCCGGGCGTCTACGCCATCGGCGACGTGGTGCGTGGCGCCATGCTGGCCCACAAGGCTTCGGAAGAGGGCATCATGGTCGCCGAGCGCATTGCCGGCCACAAAGCCCAGATGAACTACGACCTGATTCCGTCGGTCATCTACACCCACCCGGAAATCGCATGGGTTGGCAAGACCGAGCAGGCTCTGAAGGCCGAAGGCGTTGAAGTCAACGTCGGCACCTTCCCGTTCGCTGCCAGCGGCCGCGCCATGGCTGCCAACGACACCGCCGGTTTCGTCAAGGTCATCGCCGATGCGAAGACCGACCGCGTACTGGGCGTCCACGTTATTGGCCCAAGCGCTGCCGAACTGGTCCAGCAAGGTGCCATCGGCATGGAATTCGGCACCAGTGCCGAAGACCTCGGCATGATGGTCTTCTCGCACCCGACCCTGTCCGAAGCGCTGCACGAAGCGGCCCTCGCGGTGAATGGCCATGCCATTCACATCGCCAACCGCAAGAAGCGCTAAGCAATAACCCCTGCACGGGTCGCGCGCGAACTCGTGCAGGACGAAGAACCACGGCGGGTGGCCCGTCGTGAGCATCGCCCAGTAGGGCGAGGCTCACCGCGGAAAGCCCGCCGGACTGCCTTCATCAGCAGTCACAGGTGGCGCGGCACCACGAATGCAGCGCCGAATGCGCAATACCTAAACGAAGACGGTAGACAAGCATGAATCTCCACGAGTATCAGGGTAAGCAGCTGTTCGCTGAATACGGCCTGCCCGTATCCAAGGGCTTTGCCGTAGACACCCCGGAAGAAGCCGCAGAAGCCTGCGAAAAAATCGGTGGCAGCGAATGGGTTGTGAAGGCCCAGGTCCACGCTGGCGGCCGCGGTAAAGCGGGCGGCGTGAAGCTGGTCAAGAGCAAGGAAGACGCCAAGGCGTTCGCAGCCAACTGGCTGGGCAAGCGCCTGGTGACTTACCAGACTGACGCCAATGGTCAGCCGGTCAGCAAAATCCTGGTCGAATCCTGCACCGACATCGCCAAGGAACTGTACCTGGGCGCCGTGGTAGATCGTTCCAGCCGCCGTATCGTGTTCATGGCTTCCACCGAAGGTGGCGTGGACATCGAGAAAGTAGCTCACGACACTCCCGAGAAGATCCTCAAGGCCACCATCGACCCGCTGGTCGGTGCTCAGCCCTACCAGGGCCGTGAGCTGGCATTCCAGCTGGGCCTGGAAGGTGACCAGATCAAGCAGTTCACCCACATCTTCGTTGGCCTGGCCAAGCTGTTCCAGGACTACGACCTGGCCCTGCTGGAAGTGAACCCGCTGGTCATCAAGGCTGACGGCAACCTGCATTGCCTGGACGCCAAGATCAACATCGACAGCAACGCCATGTACCGTCAGCCCAAGCTGCGCGCCATGCACGACCCGTCCCAGGACGACGCTCGTGAAGCCCATGCGCAGAAGTGGGAGCTGAACTACGTCGCCCTGGAAGGCAACATTGGCTGCATGGTCAACGGTGCCGGCCTGGCCATGGGTACCATGGACATCGTCAACCTCCACGGCGGCAAGCCGGCCAACTTCCTTGACGTTGGCGGCGGTGCAACCAAAGAGCGCGTGACCGAAGCGTTCAAGATCATCCTCTCCGACAGCAACGTTCAAGCCGTTCTGGTGAACATCTTCGGCGGCATCGTCCGCTGCGACATGATCGCTGAAGGCATCATCGGTGCCGTGAAGGAAGTCGGCGTGAAGGTTCCGGTCGTGGTTCGTCTGGAAGGCAACAATGCTGACCTCGGTGCCAAGGTACTGGCCGAGAGCGGTCTGAACATCATCGCGGCGACCAGCCTGACCGACGCTGCACAGCAAGTCGTCAAGGCCGCGGCGGAGGGCAAGTAATGAGCGTCCTGATCAACAAAGACACCAAAGTCATCTGCCAAGGCTTCACCGGTAGCCAGGGTACTTTCCACTCCGAACAAGCCATCGCCTACGGCACCAAGATGGTTGGCGGCGTGACCCCCGGCAAGGGCGGCACCACCCACCTGGGCCTGCCGGTGTTCAACACCGTCAAGGAAGCCGTTGAAGCCACTGGCGCCGAAGCTTCGGTCATCTACGTTCCGGCTCCCTTCTGCAAGGACTCGATCCTGGAAGCGGCCAACGGCGGCATCAAGCTGATCGTTTGCATCACCGAAGGCATCCCGACCCTCGACATGCTGGACGCCAAGGTCAAGTGTGACGAGCTGGGCGTACGCCTGATCGGCCCGAACTGCCCGGGCGTGATCACTCCCGGCGAGTGCAAGATCGGCATCATGCCGGGTCACATCCACCTGCCGGGCAAAGTAGGCATCGTGTCGCGTTCCGGCACCCTGACCTATGAAGCCGTGAAGCAGACCACCGACGCCGGCTTCGGCCAGTCCACTTGCGTGGGCATCGGCGGTGACCCGATCCCGGGCTCCAACTTCATCGACATCCTGAAGCTGTTCCAGGAAGACCCGCAGACCGAAGCCATCGTCATGATCGGCGAGATCGGCGGTTCCGCTGAAGAAGAAGCTGCTGCCTTCATCAAGGCCAACGTGACCAAGCCGGTGGTGTCCTACATCGCTGGTGTGACCGCACCGCCCGGCAAGCGCATGGGCCACGCCGGCGCCATCATCTCTGGTGGCAAAGGCACTGCGGACGAGAAGTTCGCTGCGCTGCAAGACGCTGGTGTTAAAACCGTGCGTTCGCTGGCCGACATCGGCAAGGCCCTGGCCGAGCTGACAGGCTGGGAAGTCAAGAACGCCTAAGGCATCTTGACGCAAGCAAAGGCCACCCCTCGGGGTGGCCTTTGTCGTTGTGCGCCAGGCATGGCGCGTTGCACGTAAGCGCAACCCGTTTGGCTGTGGTGGCTGAGCGGGTGACTTGGAGGTGAAAGCCCTCTACACACCCGGCAAGGGGAAGTGTTAGCCAGGGGCAAGGGTGTCGCGGGTGACTGCGAATCGGAAGGAAGCCCAAGGCAAACTGCTGGCCTGACGAACAGGAAGCGGATCAGGCGGCGTAGCGGGGTAAGGTCGCAATGACTACCAAAGCCCAATACTTGCACGGAACGCTACGACGTAAAGATGACAAGCGTCATCGAGCGGATCAACCCGGTGCTGCGTGGCTGGGCTGGCTGTTTCAAGCTGAGCCAGAGCAAGCGACCGCTGGAGGATCTGGATGGCTGGATCAGGCACAAGCTTCGCTGTGCCCTGTGGCGTCAATGGAAGCGGCCCTCGACGAGGGCACGCAATCTAATGCGTCTAGGGCTTGACGATGCTAAGGCCCGTAAATCCACCTCTAATGGCTGTGGTCCATGGTGGAATTCGGGAGCACCCCACATGAATCGGGCGCTACCGAAGAAACTGTGGGATCAGCTTGGATTGATCTCGATACTGGATACGGTTAACCCGCTCACTCGCATGACCTGAACCGCCGTATACGGAACCGTACGTACGGTGGTGTGAGAGGACGGCGGGGGGTGACCCCGCCTTCTACTCGATTCTGGTGCAACCTTTTTCATGCTTGGTGTAACCGCTTGTCGGTTAAGCGACAGAAATGGTTGCTACTCCGACAGCCTGATCCACGTCAGGCGCCTGGCACAGTAAAATCGGTAGGGTTGCACCTATCCCGCTTTCAAAGCTTCAAAAGAGCCGAGGCGGGCAACAGCGATCAATCCCAAACGGATGGATGACGTTTCCCCAAACCCCAAGGGAAACCCTTCGGAACGTATGAAATTCTGCCTGTGGTACTTCCCCTCATGATTCGATTGAAAGGCTCGGACCTCGTTGCCCTTGGTTTTATGACCTTTGCGCTTTTCCTTGGCGCAGGAAACATCATCTTCCCACCCAGCGCTGGCATGGCTGCGGGTGATAACGTCTGGCGTGCTGCGTTGGGCTTCCTCCTGACGGGTGTTGGCTTGCCGCTGCTTACCGTCGTCGCCCTGGCTCGCGTAGGGGGTGGCATGGATCGCTTGACCGCGCCGCTCGGTAAGCGTGCCGGCCTACTCCTGGCAGTTGCCGTGTATCTGGCCATCGGCCCGCTGTTCGCGACTCCGCGAACCGCTGTGGTGTCCTTTGAAATGGGCGTTGCCCCCTTTACCGGCGATAGCGGCGTTGCCCTGTTCCTCTACAGCGCTGCCTATTTCGCTGCCGTGCTCATCCTTGCCCTGAACCCGGGCAAACTGGTGGATAGCATCGGTAAATTCATCACGCCGGTTCTGCTTTCTGCACTGTTGGTGCTGGGTGGCGCCGCGCTGTTCGCCCCCGCTGGGACGATCGGCACTTCGGCTGCCGACTATCAGGCCGCTCCCTTCGTTCAGGGCTTCCTGCAGGGCTACCTGACCATGGACACGCTTGGCGCCCTGGTCTTCGGTATCGTGATTGCCACCGCGATTCGCGACCGCGGCGTCCAGGACCTGCGGCTGGTGACCCGCTACTCTGTGATAGCTGGCGCCATCGCCGCTCTTGGCCTGTCGCTGGTTTACCTGGCGCTGTTTTATCTTGGCGCGACCAGCCAGGGTATCGCCGGCGAAGCGCACAACGGTGTGCAGATCCTCACTGCCTACGTGCAACACACCTTCGGCACTGCGGGCAGCCTGCTGTTGGCCGTGGTCATCACCCTGGCCTGCCTGACCACCGCGGTCGGCTTGCTCACCGCCTGTGGCGAGTTCTTCAGCAAGTTGCTGCCGTTCTCGTATCGCACGGTGGTCCTGGCGTTTGGTCTGTTCAGTCTCCTAGTGGCCAACCAGGGTCTGACCCAACTCATCAGTCTGTCGGTGCCGGTGCTGGTCGGGCTTTACCCGCTGGCCATCGTCCTCATTGCCCTCAGCCTGCTGGATAAGCTCTGGGTCGACCCGCGTCGTGTCTTCGTCCCGACAATGTCCATCGCACTGGTCTTCGGCGTGGCCGATGGCTTCGCAGTCGCAGGGTTCAAAGACGTTGTTCCTGCGTTGTTTGGCCAGATGCCGCTAGCCCATCAGAGCCTCGGCTGGCTGGTACCGGTGCTGGTTGTCCTGGGAATCTCGATGGTGGCCGACCGTGTTATGGCACGCGCTGTCACCAGCCCTGTCTGACCGTTGCCGGATCGAGGAAGGCCGCCGAAAGGCGGCCTTTTTCGTGGCGCCGGGTTAAAGGGGAGGAGAGGCGCCTGCTTTGCCATCGGATCTCGTAAAGTGCGCCGGAATCCCACTTCAGGAGTTCCGTCCGCTCAGGTCTCCCGGCGCAGCTTGCCGACCCGGGTACCGGTCGAATGAGCTGCGTGTTTCCCCCTGGTAGTGCATTGCACGTGTCGTGTTGTCATGGCCATGGATCGCTATAATTCGCCGCGTTCTTACAAGGAATTTGCATGTCGACCATTCTGCGCAACTGGCCTCATCTGGTGGCCATTCTCTGGTTCATTACCTGCTGGGTGGGGTACACCCGCTACGCCATCTGGAAAGGCAAGGACACCGCCTGCCTGGCTTCGGTCCTGCATCTTTACCGCGAGGACTGGATGCGTCGCCTGTTGCTGCGCGACAACCGTATCGCCGACGCCAGTGTGATCGGCAACCTTGAGCGCAATGCCTCGTTCTTCGCCTCCAGTACCTTGATCATCCTGGCCGGCATTCTCACGGTGTTCGGATCCACTGATCGCGCGGTGTCGGTGCTGGCCGACCTGCCGTTCGTGCAGGCTGCCAGCCGCAGTATTTCCGAGTTGAAGCTGTTAGGCCTCGCCGTCGTCTTCGTCTACGCCTTCTTCACTTTCAGTTGGTGCATGCGTCAGTACAACTTCGCCGCCATCCTCGTGGGATCGGCGCCGATGATCGGAGAGAAACACGTCAGCGAGCAGGAGAGGAAGGCCTTCGCCGAGCGTACCGCGCGGGTGATTTCCCTGGCGGCCAACCAGTTCAACTTCGGCTTGCGCAGCTACTATTTCGGCTTGGCCATGCTGGCCTGGTTCATCAATCCCTGGTTTTTCATCATTGCGACCACGGGTGTTGTGCTGGTGCTTTACCGCCGCGAATTCCATTCCGATGTACTGGATGTGATGGTCTACACCCCAACTCACGCGCTGGAAGCGCCCAAGGAGAAGGTCGAATGAGTATTCCGTTCTGGTGCCTGTTCATCGCGGCCTTGCTCATCTACGTGGCCAAGGCGCCCGTGGCCAAAGCCATGAGTGAAGAAGGGAAGGGCTACGACAACCGTCATCCACGTGCGCAGCAGGCACGGTTGACTGGTTTCGGTGCGCGGGCTGTGGCGGCGCATCAGAACAGCATCGAGATTTTCCCGCTGTTCGCCGCCGGTGTGCTCATGTCCCATGTCACCCAGACCCACGGCTACTTCGTCGACCTGCTGGCGATCATCTTCATCGTGTCGCGCGTGCTTTACCTGTTCCTCTATTGGAACGACAAGGCCACCCTGCGCAGCTTGGTCTGGTTCGTCGGCCTGCTCTGCTGCCTGTTGTTGATGCTCAGTCCGGCACTCTGACGCCAGAAACGACAAGGCCCGCGAATGCGGGCCTTGTCGTTCCAGGAGGCTGGATGCTTACTGGCTTTGCTCGGGCTCGGCCGGCGCAGTGCTAGGAGCGGCCGGGGCGGGCTCGGTCGGAGCCGGGGTGGCCTCCGGAGCCGGGGTCGGGGTGGGCGCGGGCGCGCTCGGCTGGGATTCGGTTGCCGGTGCAGCCGGGGCCTGGGCCTCTTCCTTCTTGTCGCAGGCAGCGAGACCAAGGCTGGCGGCCAGCAGCAGGGCGAGAGACAGGGTTTTCTTCATAAATAGAGCCTCCATGTGTGGCTTTCCTCATCGATAGCCGTTTGAACGTGTGAGCTTATTCGAAGTTCAATGTTTTCGCGCGAAAAATGCATTAATTCCTGAAGGATATTCCGGCAGGGCGGTCGGCAGCCGAAAAAGCCCGTCGCTGAGCGATTGCTTACGGCGCGAAAGGCCCCTCCAGCAGGGTATGATTCCGGCCTTCGCCACCCTCCGCCAAGGTCGTAGTCATGTCGGACAATTCACTTATCGAACGGGCACAGCGCTTTCTTTCCGCGCTGCGCCATTGCCAAGTGCTCGGCCTGAGCGTGCATGACGCCACACCGGCAGGCCTGACCCTGAAATTGCCCTACAGCGCCCAGATCATCGGCAACCCGGAGACCGGCGTGATCCATGGCGGCGCCATCACTACCCTGATGGACACCACCTGCGGCATTTCCACGGTCTGCGTACTGCCGGAGTTCGAAATCTGCCCGACCCTGGATCTGCGCATCGACTACATGCACCCGGCCGAGCCGCACAAGGACGTATTCGGCTTCGCCGAGTGCTACCGGGTGACGCCCAACGTCATCTTCACCCGTGGCTATGCGTATCAGGACGACCCGGCCCAGCCCATCGCCCATGTGGTCGGCGCCTTCATGCGCATGGGCAAGCCCGGCCAGTTGAAGCAGGGAGGTGCGGTATGAGCCTCGACTTCAACGCCATGGTGCGCGAGGCCCACGAGAAGAATGACTACAACTCGCTGGTGTGCATGATCCCCTACGCCAAGCTGATCGGCATCGAATGCCTGCGCCTGGGGGATGACATGGTGTTCCGTCTTCCGGCGAGCAAGGACAACATCGGCAACCCGACCCTACCGGCCATCCACGGCGGGGTGATCGCAGGTTTCATGGAGCATGCGGCCATGCTTCACCTGCTGATGTTCATGGGCACGCCACATATGCCCAAAATCATCGACTTCTCGATAGATTACCTGCGCGCCGGACACTATCGTGACACCTTCGTCCAGTGCCAGGTCTGGCGACAAGGCCGCCGCGTAGCCAACGTCGCCATCACTGCCTGGCAGACCACCCAGACCGAACCCATCGCCACGGCACGCGCCCACTTCAAGGTCGACGAACCCTGAGGTGCGCCAGTAGGGTCCGGTCGCTCTCAAGGAAAGTCCGATGGTTGCGTTACTGATACTTGGTGGCCTGCTGCTGATCGTCACCGGCCTGGTCTGGCTGGTGATGCTCGCCTTTGGTACCAGTTTGCTCTGGGGCTTTGGCAGCTTGTTGCCGCCGGTCACGCTGGCCTATGTGCTCAATCATTGGCGCACCGCGCGCAAGGCTGTGGCCCTGGGCGCGATGGGCTTCATTCCGCTGGTGGTGGGGTTGACGATGTTGGCCGCGCAGGACCCGGAGCGGCTGCAGGCGATCATCAGCCTTCGCTGGCTGGGTGATGAGCCGCAGGCTGTGTCAGAACTGGATATCCGTCTCAACGGTGAGCTCAACGGCCAGCGGTTCTCGCCGCTACAGGCCGAACTGGTGGACGGCATTCTCAGTCTGCGCGAGGGGCAGGATTTCTACGCCCGTCGCGAGTTGACCATACGTGTCGGCAACCTGCCGAAGGGGGCCTTGCGCCTGGACGTGCTGCCCCAGGACCCTGGACCGCAACCAGAAGTCGAGATCAGTTGGCTGCTACCGGAGCAGGAACTACCGGAGGCCAGGCGTATCCCCCGTGGCTACACCCTGCATCTGGACTTGCAGCCCGTGGCGCCAAACCGTCTGGCCGGCGACTTCCATCTGGTCTTGCCGCCGAAGTTCGCCACTACACTCACGGGCCATCTGGAGGTCTTTACCGACCGCCTGCGCTACCGAGATGGACGGGTGGATACCACCTACGACTCTCGCGACACCCTGGCCCATGTGATTCGTGACTACCTGCAGCGGCGCTTCGCCACCCATAACGTAGAGCTGGCCCAACTGCCAGCGGTCAGCCTGCCGGCGCGCGAGCTGGATCTGGACGTGGAGGCCCGTGTCGACGGCCAGGTTCAGCAACTGCCCTTGCAGCTGGCCAAGAGCGAGGCTCGGGGCTGGCGTGTGCGCGATGACAGTTTCCCGCCATTGACGACTCCCAGCGTGGCACCTGAAGCGCCGAGCGGGGCACAGGAGCTTGCGCCTGTCGCGGACGCCTCCGGTCCGGCGGATCGTCGCTTGCGTTTCTCACTGCAACGTTTGCTGAATACCCCCAGCCAGTACCAGGAGCTCAGCATGCGCGTGTACACAGTGCGTGGCAGCACCGCCGAAGGCCGCTTCGCCGGGCTGGATCGCGATGGCCGGATCCTCATTCGTCGTAACCTGGGCGGGGCAGGGGCCGCCAGCTTCAGTTTCGATGTCGAAGAGGTGTCCGACGTGGAGTTGCTGGAGCCCTGAGCCGGTCGAGTGAAACGCGCTTCTCTTTTCACTGTTTCCGGTCCAATAGCAGGTGCCATTGGCGGGCAAGTACCGTTCGATTTTCCTAAGCACTTGAAATCCTTGTTGAAGCCCCCATCTGGATGACATCCGCCGCCGTATGCGGCTCAAACCATCCACGTGGAGTTAGACGACCATGAGTGTGGAAACTCAAAAAGAAACCCTGGGCTTCCAGACCGAGGTGAAGCAACTGCTTCACCTGATGATCCATTCCCTGTATTCCAACAAGGAAATCTTCCTCCGCGAGCTGATTTCCAACGCCTCCGATGCTGCCGACAAGCTGCGCTTTGAAGCGCTGGCCAAGCCCGAGCTGCTGGAGGGCGGCGCCGAGCTGAAGATCCGCGTCAGCTTCGACAAGGACGCTCGCACCATCACCCTCGAAGACAACGGCATCGGCATGAGCCGCGACGAGGTAATCGCGCACCTGGGCACCATTGCCAAGTCCGGCACCGCCGACTTCCTGAAGAACCTTTCCGGCGACCAGAAGAAGGATTCCCACCTCATCGGTCAGTTCGGCGTGGGCTTCTATTCCGCCTTCATCGTCGCCGACAAAGTAGAAGTTTTCACCCGCCGCGCCGGTTTGTCGGCGAGCGAAGGCGTGCACTGGTCGTCGCAAGGCGAGGGCGAGTTCGACATCGCCACCGTCGAGAAGGCAGAGCGTGGCACCCGCATCGTCCTGCACCTGAAGAGTGGTGAAGAGGAGTTCGCCGATGGCTGGCGTCTGCGCAACGTCATCAAGAAGTACTCCGACCATATCGCCCTGCCCATCGAACTGCCGAAAGAACACCACGGCGAAGATGCGCCCGCCGAGCAGGAGTGGGAAACCGTCAACCGCGCCAGCGCGCTCTGGACTCGCCCGCGTACCGAGGTCAAGGACGAGGAATACCAGGAGTTCTACAAGCACGTTGCCCATGACTTCGAGAACCCGCTGTCCTGGAGCCACAACAAGGTTGAAGGCAAGCTGGAATACACCTCGCTGCTTTATGTTCCGGCCCGTGCTCCGTTCGATCTGTATCACCGCGAGGCACCGCGTGGCCTGAAGCTGTATGTGCAGCGCGTGTTCATCATGGACCAGGCCGAACAGTTCCTGCCGCTCTACCTGCGTTTCATCAAGGGCGTCGTGGACTCCAATGACCTGTCGCTGAACGTCTCCCGCGAGATCCTGCAGTCCGGTCCGGTGATCGACTCCATGAAGTCGGCTCTGACCAAGCGTGTGCTGGACATGCTGGAGAAGCTGGCGAAGAACGAACCCGAGCAATACAAGGGCTTTTGGAAGAACTTCGGCCAGGTGTTGAAGGAAGGTCCGGCGGAAGATTTCGCCAACAAGGAGAAGATCGCCGGCCTGCTGCGTTTCGCAGCCACCAGCGACGACTCGGGCGAGCAGAGCGTTTCCCTGGCCGACTATATCGGCCGCATGAAGGAAGGCCAGGACAAGATCTACTTCCTCACCGGCGAGAGCTATTCGCAGGTGAAGAACAGCCCGCACCTTGAGGTCTTCCGCAAGAAAGGCATCGAAGTGCTGCTGCTCACCGACCGTATCGACGAGTGGCTGATGAGTTACCTGTCCGACTTCGACGGCAAGGGTTTCGTGGATGTCGCCCGTGGTGACCTGGACCTCGGCAAGCTGGACTCGGAAGAGGACAAGAAGGCCCAGGAGGAAGTCGCCAAGACCAAGGAAGGCCTGATCGAGCGCCTGAAGAAGGTGCTGGAAGAGCAGGTCAGCGAAGTGCGCGTCTCCCACCGTCTGACTGACTCCCCGGCGATCCTCGCAATCGGCGAGCAGGATCTGGGCCTGCAGATGCGCCAGATACTCGAGGCCAGTGGCCAGAAGGTGCCGGACTCCAAGCCGATCTTCGAGATCAACCCGGCCCACCCGCTGATCGAGAAACTGGATGGCGAGCAGGACGAGGACCGCTTTGGCGAGTTGTCCCACATCCTCTTCGACCAGGCCGCCCTCGCCGCCGGCGACAGCCTAAAGGACCCGGCCGCCTACGTGCGCCGCCTGAACAAGCTGCTGGTGGAGCTCTCGGCCTGATAAGAGGCTGGAACGGAACAGGCCCGCGAATTGCGGGCCTTTTTCGTTCTGTTGTCGGGGCTTGATTCTTCAGTGGATCGAGTTCGTTCGCTATGCAGACCGCACAAGGTCAGGTCGACATTGCCGCGATCTTGAAATCCCATGCAATGAACCCGGCAGGAGGGCTCAGCCGGCATTGGGTCTAACCTTAGTCATTTCCCCTGGCACAGGAGAGTCCCCATGAACCGTTTGCTCCTGCCTTCGCTGCTGTTCGCATTTGCTTGCCCCGCTTGGGCTGCCATGGTTACCCAGGCTGTTCCGTACGAGATCGACGGCAAGGCCTTCGAGGGCACCCTGGTTTATGACGATGCGGTGAAGACCCCACGCCCCGGCCTGCTGATGGTGCCCAACTGGCTGGGCGTGACCCCGGCCGCAGCCGAGCAGGCCAAGGAAATTGCCGGCCAGCGCTACGTGATCTTCATTGCCGATATGTATGGAAAGGACGTTCGCCCAACCAATCCAGACGAAGCCAGGGCCGCCGCGACGGCGGTACGCGGTGATCGGCCCTTGATGCGCAAGCGTGCCCAAGCCGGTGTGGAGACTCTCAAGGCCCAGGCTGGGCAGGTGTCGCTGGACCTGGCGAGTCTCGGCGCCATCGGCTTCTGCTTCGGTGGCGGCAGCGTCCTGGAACTGGCGCGTTCAGGCGCACAGCTGAAGGGCTTCGTGTCTTTCCACGGCAACCTGGACACGCCGAACCCGGCCGATGCGCGCAATATTCGCGCGCCGGTACTGGTGTTGCATGGCGCGGACGACCCTGCCGTGCCCAAGACCCAGGTAGAGGCTTTCACGGCCGAAATGACGGCCGCCAAGGCCGATTGGCAACTGGTCAGCTACGGTGGTGCGGTGCATTCCTTCACCGAGCGCGGGGCCAGCGTGCCAGGGCGCAATGAATACAATCCCAAGGTCGCTGCCCGGGCCTACCAGGCCATGAACGACCTGTTCGACGAAGTCTTTGGCGGAACGAGGTAATCCATGACGCAGATCCAATCCCAGGTCCTCGGGTATACCTGCGATGGCGCGTTGGACCCGCTTGAGCCCCGTGAACAGTTACCGGTCTTCGCCAGGGAGATGGGCGAGGCTGGGGTGGATTGGCAATTGCTGAGTCATGGTGGCGCGGTGCATTCGTTCACCGATCCTGCCGCCAACAATCCGGGCACCGCGCAGTACAACGCCACGGTGTCACGGCGCGCCTTCACCGCCATGTACACGCTGCTGGACGAAATCTTCGCCTGAGCCCCAAGCCATTTGTGGGAGCCCGTAGGGTGGGCTTCAGCCCACCACCCGACGTCCAGATCAGCGCGGCAACTCGATGCGGCTGGTCTCGCCCGGCACAGTCGGCCAGTCACCGGCCGCCCAACGGCTGCGCGCCTGCTCGATCAGTTCCGGACTGCTGGACACGAAGTTCCAGTTCATCCGTCGCGGCCCATCCAGTGGTTCGCCGCCGATCATCACCAGTTGGCTACCGCTGCATGCGGAGAGCACGTACTCCACGCCCTCTGGCAACACCACCAGACTGCGTGCTTCGATCGGCTGGTCGTCCAGCATTGCTTCGCCTTCCAGCAGATAGAGCGCCCGCTGGGGATGTTCGCAGGGGATGGTCAGGGTGGCGCCGGCTTCCAGTTGCAGGTCGGCGTAGAGGGTAGGGGAGAGCACTGGTACAGGCGATTCCAGGCAGAAGCCGTTTCCGGCGATCAGGCGGATGCGTACACCGAGTGCTTCCTGCTGCGGCAGGCTCGCCGCCGGATGATGGCTGTAGCTGGGTTCGCAATCCTCGAATTCCTTTGGCAGGGCCAGCCAGACTTGCAGGCCGTGCGCGCGCGAGCCGCTGGCCATCAGCTTCGACGGCGTGCGCTCGACATGGGCAACGCCGCGGCCGGCGGTCATCCAGCTGACGTCGCCCGGCTTCACCAACTGGTCAGAGCCCAGGCTGTCCTTGTGTTGCAGCTCGCCTTCGAACAGGTAGGTGAGGGTGGAAAGGCCGATATGGGGGTGCTGGCGCACGTCCATGCCGGTGCCGGGGGCGTAGTCAGCTTCCAGCATGTGGTCGAAGAATACGAAGGGGCCGACGCTTCGGCACTGGGCCGACGGCAGCGGTCGGAGGATGGGTTGCCCGGCGACTTCTTCGGCGCGCGGGCGGATAGTGAGGATGTTCATACTCAGGTTTCCTGCTCGGGTCACTGGCTGAAGCTACCTTCGGCAAGGCGCGTTTCGATGCTCACTTCCACCTGGGTCATCAGCTTGTGTACCGGACACTTGTCGGCGATGCGCAGCAGGGTGGCGCGTTGCTCGTCGGTAAGGGCGCCGCGCAGGGTCAGTTTCACATCCAGGCGGTAGTGCCCCTTGCGTTCCTCGCTGTCGTCGCGGGTCACCTCAACGTCCACGCCAGTCAGCGGGATGCCGTTTTTCTGGGCGTAATAGGTGACGGTCAGGGCCTTGCAGCTGCCCAGTGCTACGTCGAAGTAGTCATGAGGCTCCGGGTCCGCACCGGCACCGCCAAGGTCCGTCGGCAGGTCAGTGAACAGCGGTGCCTTGCCTTCCAGTTCGATGCGTTGGCGGGTGCCGTTGGCGGAATCACGGGTGAGACGGATGGTCATGGGGGCCTCCTGGCCGATGAGCGGAATAGTCCCCGCTAGGCTAGCGCAAAGGGCGGCGGCCGGGCAGCAGGGCGCCAGGTTGAACGCGGTCAGCCGGCTGCCGGTCTATAGTCGCTCATACACCCGGGAGGACCTGCCTTGTATCGACTGAGGACCAGTCTCGCCGCACTGCTGCTGACGACGACCATGCCGGGAGAAGCACGCGAGTACCACTACAGCGACGCCCACCTGCACTACGTGGATTTCTTCCAGGAAACGGATGGCATGAAATCCCTCCTGCACGCGATGGACAAGGGGGGCATCGACCACGCAATGATCTCTGGTATTCCAGTGGCCAAGAAGTGGCATGAGGATGAACCCAAGCGGCCGCGCTACTACGCTGGCGACGACGCCGGGGCCTACTGGTACAGCGCCACCGACGTGCTGGTGGCCGCAGCGGTGAAGCAACTGCCGGTCGATCAGCGCAAGCGTTTTCATCCCTTTCTCAGCGGCTTCAATCCCAACGACAAGAATTCCGACGCGCATATTCGCCGCATGCTGGAACTGGATCCGGGCCTTTGGCAGGGCATAGGCGAGGTGTTCACCCGCCACGATGATCTCACCGCCCTCATCGATGGCGACACGCCGCGCGCCAACAACGAGGCCATGAATCGCATCTACCACCTGGCGGCCGAGTACGACCTGCCGGTGCTGCTGCACTCCAACATCACCTCCAAGCGTGAGCGCAATCCGCTCTACCTGCAGGAAGTGGAAGAGCCGCTGCGCAACCATCCTCACGTGCGCTTCATCTGGGCCCACGCCGGCTCCAGCCTGGAGATCCACCGCCACCAGACGAAGCTGGACTTTCTCCTGTCCACCCTCGAGCGGATGCTGGGGGCCTACCCGAACCTCTACGTCGACTTGTCCTGGAGTGTGCTCAAACCCTACTTGCTGGATGCCGACGGCAAGCCGGACCGGCGCTGGCTGGCACTGGTGGAGCGGTATCCGGACCGCTTCATGCTGGGTTCCGACGTGGTCGGGCATTTCGACGGCCTGGGGGACTACCTGGCGGCCTACAACGCCTTCCTCGACGCCCTGCCCGAAGCGGTGGCGCGCAAGGTTGCGCGGGACAATTTCCTGGCAGTGCTGCCGCGCAAACACCGGAGTGACCGCGCGCAGTGAGTCTGTCACGAGGCTGTCATGGCCACGTCATAACCTCGCGCCACCGCAAACAAGGAGCGCGATATGATCCCCTTTCGAATGACAGCACTCGTGGCCCTGGGCCTGGCTTCCGGCGTGGCCCTGGCTGATGTACGGGTGGACGGCCCGGTGGAGTACGGCATCTTCGAATCGCAGTATCAGGACTACCAGCCGGGCGAGCGTGTGCTGACCCGCAGCAATCAGAACATCGAGCAGACCGACGAGATCCCGGCCAAGTTGGGCACCAAGTTCGGCATGCGTTACACGCTGCTCGGAAAGCAGGAAAAGGACACCCCGCTGACCCTGCTGTACTTGACCCCCGGCGTGGTTACCCCGGACGGCAAGCGTCACGACAAGTTCGTGGTTGAGCAGAAGATGGCTCCCGGTGCGCCGATGGACGTGATGGCCTACGAATTCACCGAGCACTACGAAGTGGTGCCGGGCGAGTGGCGTTTCATGGTGTTCCAGGGCGACCGTCTGTTGGCCGAGCAGCGTTTCACCGTCCGCTGATCCCGCGCGTGTCGCCAGAGCGCGCTATATTCGCTGGGTCATAGGTGGGCGCGAGGCGCGGGTCCATGGCCGAACAGATCAGCATCCTGGTGGTGGACGACGACGAGGCGATCCGCGAACTGCTGCTGGATTACCTCGGCGGCCAGGGCTACCAGGTGCACGCCGTCGGCGACAGCGGCCAACTGCGTGCGCGGTTGGCCGAGGCGCTGCCCGATCTGGTGCTGCTGGATGTAGGGCTGCCCGGTGAGGACGGCCTGAGCCTTGCGCGGTACCTGCGCGAACATCACGACCTGCCGGTGATCATGGTCTCCGGCGCCGGCACGCCACTGGATCGCATCGTTGGGCTGGAGGTCGGTGCTGACGACTACCTGGCCAAGCCCTTCGACCCGCGTGAGCTGCTGGCGCGGGTCAAGACCGTGTTGCGGCGCTATCGTCGCGCCCCGGCGGCTTCCACTCAAACCGCCACGGAAAGCGAGCGGGCCTGCCTGCAACTCGGCCTCTGCCGCCTCGATCTGCAAAGCCGCCAGCTGCTTGACGCCTCAGGAGAGGAAATCCCCCTCACCGCCATGGAGTTCGACCTGCTCCAGGCCTTCGCCCAGCGGCCTAACCGGCCGTTATCTCGCGACCAGTTGTTGAACTTGACTCAGCATCGCGACTGGAACCCCTTCGACCGCTCCATCGACATCCGCATAGCGCGCCTGCGCCGCAAGCTGGAAACGGACCCGGACAAACCACAGATCATCCGCACCGTTCGCGGCGTCGGATACATGTTCGTCCCAGGCTGAGTCCGCAAGAAGCGGTAGGGGCGAATTCATTGCCCGTAGGCGCTGGCTCTTGGGCCGCTGGTAAATCTCTCGCAACAGCTAACATTGAGTACAGCCGTCTAGCCCCGGCACCTCCAGGCCTCCGTGCCAATCCTCCCCCTCGCGCCGTGCCCCCTGGCGCTGCTTGCAGCGAACGCACTTCAGTGCGGCCCGAAGGGCGAGCGAAGCGAGTAACAACGATGGAGCGAGGGAACCCCGGCGAAGCCGGGGCCGGATGCAGGGGCAAGCCCTTTGGTTCCTTTCGGGGCTTGAGAAGGGGACTCGTCCGGGGGGACGAAACCAGAAGTATCCGCAGAACTCGGCGAGCAGCCTGGCTAAGGACGTTCTAGCGACACTTAACGCAGACATAGCCAATGAATTCGCCCCCACGTCAGCTCTTTGTTTCAATTGTTTCAATGGCTCCAGGGCCCTCCGGGCGTGGCCCGGCTGTCTCTATACTCAGGCTGTCCGCTACCTCCGGAGGGCCTACCGGTGAGCCAGCCTCTGACCAGCCGCTTCCCCGTCAGTGCCGAAGAGCATCGCTTGCGGCAGATTGTCGATAACAGCAGTGCGGTGATCTATGTGAAGGACCTCGACGGCCGCCTGGTCCTGGTCAACCGGGCCTTCGAGCGGCTGTTCAAGGTCCGCGCGGAACGCGTGCTGGGGCATACCGACCACGATTTCTTTCCCAGGGAAATGGCCGATGTGCTGCGCGCCAACGACGTGCGTGTAGCGCAGCTCGGCCATGAGCTGGAGTTCGAGGAACAGGTGCCCATGGGCGGTGGTATCCGCACCTATCTGTCGAACAAATTCCCACTCTTCGATGGTGAAGGGCGGGTCAGCGCCATCTGTGGCATTTCCACTGACATCAGCTCACGCAAGAGCCTGGAAGAGGTGCTGCGGTTTGTTGCGCTGGGAGTTTCCGCCGCCACTGGCAACGAAGTGTTCGAGGCCATTGCCCGCTACATGGTGCGCTCCCTGAATGCCGACTTTGCCTTTGTCAGCCGCATCAGTGACCAGGGGCCGCAATGCCTCACCACGCTGGCGCTCTACTACGAAGGACGCTTGCACCAGAACGCTACCTATGACCTGAAGGGGACGCCCTGTGCCGAGGTATTCGGTCGCAGTTTCCATTTCGTGCCTCGCGACCTGCGCTGTTCCTACCCCAGCGACGAAGTGCTGGCCGCTTTCGGTGTCGACAGTTATGCCGGCTACCCGCTCTTTGCCAGTGATGGCCGGCCGCTGGGCCTGATTGCCGCTGGCCGGCTGGGGACGATGAGCGATCGTGACAGGGTGGAATCCGTTCTGCGGATTTTCTCGGTGCGGGCCGCCGCGGAAATCGAGCGGCTGGAGGCGGAAGCCAGCTACCGGGCGATTTTCAACAACTCCGAAGACGCGATCTTCGTCCACGACATCGAGAGTGGCGCCCTGGTGGACGTCAATCCCAAGGCCTGCCGTGCCTATGGCTACAGCTACGAGGAAATGCTCAAGCTGGACATCGATGCCTTCAGCGCCGGCTACGCCCCGTACACCGGCAAGGACGCGGCGGGTTACCTGGCCCGCGCCGCGGCCGGCGAGGTGCAGCGCTTCGAATGGCATCGACGCAACCGCGACGGAAGCCTGCACTGGGATGAAGTGCTGTTGAAGCGCGTCACCATTGGCGGCGTTGACCGCATCCTGGGCATCACCCGCGAGATTACCCAGCGCAAGGAGGCCGAGCAGGCCCTGCGCGCCAGCGAGCTGCAGTACCGGGCCATCACCAACACCGCCCTGGACTGCTTCATCAGCATGGACGAGGCCGGGCGCGTGCTGGCCTTCAACCCGGCGGCCGAGCAGTGCTTTGGCATCAGTCGTGAGCAGGCGCTGGGGCATTCGCTGCTGAAGTTGATCATCCCGCCGCGTTTCCGCGATGCCTATGAACATGCACTGGAGCACTACGTGAAGACCGGCCATGGCGCATTCCTCGGCAAGCGCATGGAGGTGGTGGCGCAGCGCGCCGACGGCCGAGAGTTTGCTGCAGAGCTCGCCCTGACCCAGGTGCCCGGTGATGAAGGGCCGCGCTTTATCTGTTACTTGCGCGACATCACCGAACGTACCCAGGCTGAAGAGGAACGTGCCCGCCTGGAGCAGCAGCTCCGCCAGGCTCAGCGCATGGAGGCCATCGGGCACCTGACGGGTGGCATCGCACACGATTTCAACAACTTGCTGACCAGCATGTTGGGCTACACGGTGATGGCCCAGGAGCTGGCGGAGCAGGACAGTGATGAGCGCCTGCGCAAGTACCTGTCGCGGGTTCAGCGCTCGGCGGAGAAAGCTCGCGACCTGATCCAGCAGATGCTCACCTTCAGCCGGGGCAGCCGCGGTAAACCGCAGGTGGTGGCGCTGGACTTGCTGCTGGGGGACTTTATTCGTCTCGTGGAGTCCACCCTGCCGGCCACGGTCGAGCTGGAGGTGCAGCTGGGTCACGACTTGCCCCGGGTACTGGCCGATCCTGTGCAGCTGGAGCAGGTGCTGATGAATCTCTGCATCAATGCCCGCGACGCCATGGGCAGCGTCGGGCAGTTGCGGGTGAGCCTGGCACAGCAGGAACTGGCGGGCGTCTGTGCTTCCTGCCAGCAGCGGATCGCGGGACACTTCGTGGCGCTTACCGTCAGCGACAGCGGGCCGGGGATCGATCCGGCGCTGCGGGCGCAGATATTCGAGCCGTTCTTCTCTACCAAGGCCAGCGGTCAGGGCAGTGGCATGGGCCTATCCATGGTGCACGGCATCGTCCATGAGTATGGCGGCCATATTCATCTGGACAGCGCGCCGGGGCAGGGCGCCACCTTCCGTGTGCTGATGCCGGCCCATGGCTCGGCGTCGAACGCGGACGCTGCAGTCGCTCCGGCCGCCGAGCGCCCACAATTGCGCTCCGCCTTACAGGGGCGGGTAGCCGTGGTGGACGACGACGCTACGGTAGCCGAGTTCATGGGTGAGCTGCTCGAGGGCTGGGGGTTGGAGTCCGGCATCTTCTGCGATGCGGAGCAGGCCAGCCTGCTGCTCTGTGCCGACCCGTATGCCTGGGACTTCATCATTCTGGACCAGAGCATGCCGCGTCTCTCCGGCCTGCAACTGGCGCGGCGCCTACTGGCGTCTCGTGCCGACCTGCCCATCGTGCTTTACACCGGTTTCAGCGATTCCCTGCTGGAGAGCGAGGTACAGCAGCAGGGCGTCAAGGCACTGTTGACCAAACCCCTGAACCAGCAGCGCCTGCACCAACTGTTGCAGGCCTGGCTGGGCAGTCCGGGGGGCGGATACAAAGCCGAAACAAACTGAGCGCTGCCAGCCATAGGGCTGATACAGGACGGGATGAAGCTGGTGTCCAAGGCGGGGCGATTCCGCCGACCAGAACCCGAGGCAGGAGCGCATCATGTTCACTTACTTCAAGCGCAGTTCGATTTTCTTCTACGGCCTGATCAGCTACCTGATCTTCCTGGCCACCTTCGCCTATTCCATCGGCTTCATCGCCAACCTGCCGTTCGCGCCGCGAACCCTGGATGGTGAGCCGCGCCTGCCGTTCTGGATCGCCCTTGGAATCGATGTGGCGCTGCTGGCCATCTTCTCCGTACAGCACAGCCTGATGGCCCGCCCGGCCTTCAAGGCCTGGTGGACGCAGTGGATACCACCGGCGGCCGAGCGCAGCACCTATGTTCTGTTTTCCAGTCTCGCGCTGATCCTGCTGTACAGCTACTGGCAACCCCTGGGCGGTGAAATCTGGACCATCGAAAACCGTTCGGGCCGCCTGGTGATGGGCGCGATCTTCGGTTTCGGCTGGGCGCTGGTGCTTTACGCCACCCTCCTGATCAATCACTTCGATCTGTTCGGCCTGCGCCAGGTCTGGCTGAACCTGCTGGGCAAGCCCTACACCGAGTTGGAGTTCAAGACTCCGGGCGCCTACAAGCTGGTGCGCCATCCGCTCTACCTGGGTTGGTTCCTGTGCTTCTGGGCCACTCCAACCATGAGCGCGGCTCATCTGCTGTTCGCGGTGCTGACCAGCATCTACATCCTGGCGGCCATTCAGCTGGAAGAACGCGACCTGCTGCGGGCGCATCCTGAATACTCCGACTATCGGCGCCAGGTGCCCATGCTGCTGCCGCGTATGGGGGGCAGGGACAAAACTGAGCACGGTCGCGAAGCGGCCTGAGCCGCAGAAAACAGAAAGGGCGCCAATGGCGCCCTTTCTTCGTTGCGAAACAGCCGTTAGCCGTTGAAGCGGCGCAGCACCAGGGTGGCGTTGGTGCCACCGAAGCCGAAGCTGTTCGACATCACGGTGTCGACCTTGGCGTTCTCGCGGGTCTCGCGCAGGATCGGCAGGTCAGCGACTTCCGGGTCCAGTTCGTCGATGTTGGCGGAACCGGCCATGAACTTGCCTTCCATCATCAGCAGGCAGTAGATGGCTTCCTGCACGCCAGCGGCGCCCAGGGAGTGGCCAGACAGGCTCTTGGTGGAGCTGATGGCCGGGGCCTTGTCGCCGAACACTTCGCGCACGCCACGGATTTCCGCCACGTCGCCCACCGGAGTGGAGGTGCCGTGGGTGTTCAGGTAGTCGATCGGGGTATCGACGGTCGACAGCGCCAGCTGCATGCAGCGGATGGCGCCTTCGCCGCTCGGGGCGACCATGTCGTAGCCGTCGGAAGTCGCGCCGTAGCCGACGATTTCGGCGTAGATCTTGGCGCCACGCTTGAGCGCGTGCTCCAGTTCCTCGACCACCACCATGCCACCGCCACCGGCGATGACGAAACCGTCACGCTTGGCGTCGTAGGCGCGGGAGGCCTTCTCCGGGGTTTCGTTGTACTGGGTGGAGAGGGCGCCCATGGCATCGAACAGGCAGCTCTGGCTCCAATGTTCTTCTTCACCGCCGCCAGCGAAGACCATGTCTTGCTTGCCCAGTTGGATCTGCTCCATGGCCTGGCCAATGCAGTGCGCGCTGGTGGCGCAGGCCGAGGAGATGGAGAAGTTCACGCCCTTGATCTGGAAGGGAGTGGCCAGGCAGGCGGATACGGTACTGCCCATGGTGCGGGTCACACGGTATGGGCCAATACGCTTGACGCCCTTTTCACGCAAGGTGTCGATGGCTTCCATCTGGTTGACGGTCGAAGCGCCGCCGGAGCCGGCGATCAGGCCAACGCGCGGGTTGGAGATCTGCTCTGCGCTCAGGCCGGCGTCTTCGATGGCCTGCTGCATGGCCAGGTAGGCGTAGGCAGCGGCATCGCCCATGAAACGGAAGATCTTGCGATCGATCAGCTCTTCCAGGTTCAGGTTGACGGAGCCGGACACCTGGCTGCGCAGACCCATCTCCGCATAGGAGGGGTTATGGCGAATGCCGGCACGGCCGGCACGCAGGTTGTCGGAGACGGTGGCTTTGTCATTGCCCAGGCAGGAAACGATGCCCAGGCCAGTGATCACGACGCGACGCATGCGGATGTCCTTCAGAAGCTGTCGGTAGAGGTGAACAGGCCGACGCGCAGGCCTTCGGCGCTGTAGATCTCGCGGCCATCGACGGCAACGGTGCCGTCGGCGATGCCGAGGATCAGCGAACGATTAATAGTGCGCTTGATGTGGATGTTGTAGGTGATCTTTTTCGCGGACGGCAGGACCTGACCGAAGAACTTGACTTCGCCGGAGCCCAGGGCGCGGCCGCGGCCGGGGTTGCCCTGCCAGCCGAGGTAGAAGCCGACCAACTGCCACATGGCATCGAGGCCAAGGCAGCCGGGCATGACCGGATCGCCCTCGAAGTGGCAGGCGAAGAACCACAGGTCGGGATTGATATCGAGCTCGGCGACGATCTCGCCTTTGCCGTACTTCCCGCCGGTCTCGCTGATATGCACGATGCGGTCGATCATCAGCATGTTGGGGGCGGGCAGTTGCGCATTACCAGGGCCGAACAGCTCGCCGCGACTGCAGCGCAGCAGGTCTTCCCGGGAATAGGCGTTTTGTTTGGTCATGCGAGCTCCTCAATGGTCCCCGTGCGGCACAGGGCTTTGCATTCATCCTTCTGCCGTGGCCGTTGTAGGGGGGCCAGTTGGCAGACTAGTCATAGACTGTTGCGTTGCGGTGAAAGTCACAGAGTGGCGAGCACAGTCGTTCACCTGAGTGACCTTGACTCGCCCAAAGGGCGCGACAGGGGCATCCCGCTCGCAAAGCGTGATGCACTTTAACATCCCGGAACACTCGACGAATGTCTGGAAACAGCATCAATCATTTCAGTCCGACGGTTTGCTCAGCCAGCGCTGCATCACCCGCAGCAGGTCGGCGCGCTTGAAGGGCTTGGCCAGGTAGTCATTCATGCCTGCGGCCAGGCAGGCCTCGCGGTCGCCCTGCAGGGCGTTGGCGGTGAGGGCGATAATCGGCAGCGTTGCACCGCCATTCGTCTGGCGAATCTGGCGCGTGGCTTCATAGCCATCCAGCACCGGCAGGCGGCAGTCCATGAGAATAGCGGCATAGTGGTGGCGTGACGCCTGGTGCACGGCCTGTGCACCGTCGCCCACCAGGCTAACCTGGTAACCGAGGCTGCGCAGCATGGCCTCTATCACGGTCTGGTTCACCGGGTTGTCCTCCACCAGCAGCACGTGCTGACCGCTGCCTTCACTGGGGGCGTGTGCCTGATTGGTGAGCGTTTCGGCTCCCTCGGGACGGAAAGGCAGGGGAATTTCCAGGGTGAAGACCGAACCCGAACCTTCATGACTTTCAGCCCGCAGTGTGCCGCCCATGCGTTCGGCCAGGGTGCGGGCGATGGGCAGGCCGAGGCCGGTGCCGCCATAGCGGCGGGAGATCGAGTGATCGGCTTGCTGGAATGCATCGAACATATGCTCCAGGCGGTCGGGGGGGATGCCGATCCCGCTGTCGTGCACGGCACAGGTGAGCCAGAGCACTTCGCTGTCCAGTGCCTGCCAGCGGGTTACGACCTTGATGCCACCTTCTTCGGTGAATTTCAGGGCATTGCCTACCAGATTGACCAGGATCTGCCGTAGACGCGTCGGATCGCCCTGGGCCTCGACCCGCTCCAGGCCTCCCTGGGTGTCCAGCGTCAGCACCAATCCGCGCTGCTGGGCACTGTGCTGGAACACTTGCACCGAACCCAGGATCAGGTCCAGCAGGTTGAAGGGAATGCGTTCCAGCTCCAGGGCGCCGCGTTCGATGCGAGAGAAGTCGAGGATGTCGTTGATCACCTTGAGCAGGTGCTCGGTGGACTCGGTGGCCAGCGCCGCGTACTCCGCCTGTTCCTCGGTCATCTCCGTGGTTTCCAGCAGCTGGAGCATGCCCAGCACACCGTTCATGGGGGTGCGCAGTTCGTGACTCATCATCGCCAGGAAGTCGGATTTGGCCCTGTTTGCCATTTCTGCTTCCTCGCGTGCCTTGATCAACTGACCCATCGCCTGCTGCTGCTCGCGGCTGGCCTGTTCCAGGCCGCTGGCGAGGTTGTTGATGTGGCGGCCGAGGTCGCCCAGTTCACTGTCGTCTACCACGGGGAGGCTGGCGTCGTAGTTACCGTCCTGGATGGCCTTGACCGCGTCGCCCATCGCGCTGATGGGTTGCGACAGGCGAGTGGCCAGGCGGCGCGCGAGCAGGAAGGTGAGGAGAAGGGCCATGAACGCGAGCACAGTGGCCTTGAGGAGGATCTCCTGCTGGCGGCTGCTGAAGGCGTCGTTGGACATGCCCACGACTACGCGGCCCAGGTAGTTGCCGTCGTTGCTGCGGCTGTCTCCCCTGGCCAGGGTGCGCTGTGCCTGCAGGTGCATCTGCTGCTGGATGATGGGCGCATGGAAAACTTCCACCTGCGCGCCGCTCTTCTCGAGGCGGTCCTGCTGCTCCAGGTAGACCAGGATATTGTCGGCGCGGTCGCGCACTTCGAGAAACCGCACATGGGGCGTGCCCAGGCTGGCCTGGAGCAAGCCTTCCAGTACCTCCAGGTTGCCGGTGACCACGCCGTACTCCGCTGCCGGTGCGAGCTGGCTGGCGATCAACTGGCCAGTGTGATTCAGCTCCTGACGCAGGTCCTGCAGGCGGGCGAAGGTGAAGAACCCGGTGAGCAGCAAGGTCAGCAGCAGCGCCGGGCCGAGGCTGATCAACTGGGTGCGGGTGTGGATGTCCCAGCGATGCCGCAAGGTCATGGGCGCGGCTCTCCTTCAGCGGCGGGAGAGATCGGCGATCGGGGGGAGGGTAGGCACATCTTCCTTTTGCCTCGGTGCGGGGGCGTCCGTGAGGTGAATCTATGTTGGAACTTTAGTCTTGTTATGCCCCAATGCTGGGGGATTTTTTGATGCGCGGCGGTTGTTGGGGCGCGAATGCGGCAACCTTGACGTCAGAGAACTGCGGCATCTTAACCGAGGATGATCGCTTTGCCAGCGCGATGGCTCTGGATTGATGCTGGCCGGTAGACGGCGCCTCCGTATAATGCGTGGATTCGCCATTCCTTTGGCCTACATGGACCCGTTATGACTGAACAGCAACCCGTCGCGGTGCTCGGCGGCGGCAGCTTCGGCACCGCCATCGCCAACCTGCTGGCCGAGAATGGCCAGCGCGTACGCCATTGGATGCGCGACCCCGAACAGGCCGAGGCGATCCGTACCCTGCGGGAGAACCCTCGCTACCTCAAGGGTGTGAAGATCCACTCCGGCGTCGAGCCGGACACCGATCTGTCCGCCGTGCTCGCCGATTGTGAGCTGGTCTTCGTTGCCGTGCCGTCCAGTGCATTGCGACCCGTGCTGGAACCGGTGTCCGGGCAACTGACCGGCAAGCTCCTGGTCAGCACCACCAAGGGCATCGAGGCGAAAAGCTTCAAGCTGATGAGCCAGATTCTCGAAGAAGTGGCACCGGATGCGCGCATTGGCGTCATTTCCGGCCCCAACCTGGCCAAGGAAATCGCCGACCACGCGCTGACTGCCACGGTGGTTGCCAGCGAGGATGCCGAGCTCTGCCAACGCGTACAGTCCGCGCTGCATGGCCGTACCTTCCGTGTCTACGCCAGCCAGGACCGCTTCGGTGTCGAGCTGGGCGGTGCGCTGAAAAACGTCTACGCCATCATCGCCGGCATGGCTGCTGCCCTGGACATGGGCGAGAACACCAAGAGCATGCTGATCACCCGCGCCCTGGCGGAGATGACCCGCTTTGCCGTCAAACTGGGCGCCAACCCCATGACCTTCCTGGGCCTGGCTGGTGTGGGCGACCTGATCGTCACCTGTTCCTCCCCCAAAAGCCGCAACTACCAAGTGGGCTACGCCCTGGGCGAGGGCCTGTCCCTGGAAGACGCGGTTTCACGTCTGGGCGAGGTTGCAGAGGGCGTCAACACCCTCAAGGTTCTCAAGAGTCGTTCCGAGGAGCTGCAGGTCTACATGCCGCTGGTCGCGGGGCTGCATGCCATACTTTTTGAAGGGCGTACGTTGGCCCAGGTGATCGAGCTGCTGATGCGCGGCGAGCCGAAGACCGACGTAGACTTCATTCCAACCACCGGCTTCTGATTCACACTTTCGGACAAGGAGATTCCCCATGAGTGAAGAACGCGAAGACCTGCAGCGCGAGCACATCCTGCTGCGCGTCCTGTGGATGCTGATCTTCGTCATCGTCTGGCAACTGGCTGAAATCGTGCTGGGTGCCGTGGTCCTGCTGCAACTGGGTTACCGCGCCTTCTACGGCGCACCCAATGCCGGCCTGCTGTCGTTCGGCGACAGCCTGAGCCAGTACCTGGCTCAGATAGGCCGTTTCGGCACCTTCAACACTGAGGAGAAACCCTGGCCCTTCGCCGATTGGCCCGAGGCTCGTGCTGCCGAGGGCGAGGCGCCCCATGCGGTGCCGCCAGCTGCTCACCCGGTGCGTGACGAAGAGCCCAAGCTGTGAGGCTCTGGCTGCTGCGCCATGGCGAGGCTGAACCCCGCGCCCGGACCGATGCCGAGCGCGAGTTGACTCGCCACGGTCGCAAGGACGTGCTGCACAGTGCCGCTCAACTCGCCGGGCAGCCGCTGGACGCAATTCTGGCCAGCCCGTATGTGCGGGCGCAGCAGACCGCTGAGCTGGTTCGTGATGCCCTGGCCTTCAGCGGTGCCGTTGGCACCGCTCCCTGGCTGACCCCGGACAGTGACCCGCGGGAGGCGCTCGACTTCCTCGCCGAACGCAGCGAGCAGGACCTGTTGCTGGTCACCCATAATCCCTTCGTCAGTGAACTGGCCGGTCTGCTGATCCACGGCCATCGCCAGGAGCCGCTGCCTATGGGCACTGCCAGTCTGGCCGAGTTGGAGGGTGACCTGCTGGTCCCCGGTCTCATGTCCTTGCGCGCTGTCCATCACGTTCGTCATCACTGACGATTCGCAACATTTCTTAACTTGCGCCTCCTCCCAAGTGCGTGGAATAGTCGACCAAGCAAGTGCTTGGTTGTCCCCTAAAAAAAGAACAAAGGAGGAGGCCCTGTGGCTGATGCAGTCCGTTTGCCGCTTGAAATGTTTTTCGAGCGTGAAGCCCGTCACCCGAATACGCGCTACCTGGTCCAGCCGCTAGGCGGCGGACGGATCGAGGAGCTGACCTGGGCCGATGTGGGCGAGCAGGCCCGTCGGGCCGCCAGTTGGCTGCGGGGGCGTGACCTGCCCCAGGGCAGCCGTATCGCAATCATTTCCAAAAATTGTGCCCACTGGATCGTTGCCGACCTCGCCATCTGGATGGCTGGCCACGTTTCCGTTCCCCTCTACCCCAACCTCACCGCCGAGTCGGTGCACCAGGTGCTGGAGCATTCCGAATCGGCCCTTGCCTTCATTGGCAAGCTCGATGACTGGGCCGCCATGGCCAGCGGCGTCCCTCAGGGCGTGCCGACCATCGCACTGCCCATTCACCCGGCGGGTGAGTTCGACTTCAGCTGGGCCGACCTGCAGGCCGTCAACCCGATCCAGGACAGTCCCAAGGGCGCCCCGGATCAGCTCGCCACCATCATCTACACCTCCGGGACCACCGGTACGCCCAAGGGCGTCATGCACAATTTCAGCAATTTCGCCTTCGCTGCCGGCCATGGCGTGGAACTGTTCCAGACCGGGGAGGACGATCGCCTGCTGTCCTACCTGCCGCTGTGCCACGTGGCTGAGCGGATGTTCGTGGAGATGGGGTCGCTCTACGCCGGGCAGACGGTGTTCTTCGCCGAGAGTCTGGAAACCTTTCTCGATGACCTGCGCCGTGCCCGTCCCACCGCGATCTTTGGTGTGCCGCGTATCTGGACCAAGTTCCAGATGGGCGTCTATTCGAAGATGCCGGCGGCAAAGCTCGATCGCCTGCTTCGGTTGCCTGTCATCGGCCGCATCGTCGGCCGCAAGGTGTTGGCTGGCCTGGGCCTGGATGCCGTGCGCAACGCCCTGTGCGGTGCCGCGCCAGTGCCCGGTGCGCTGCTGAACTGGTACAAGCGCCTCGGCCTGGAGGTGGCGGAGGTGTATGGCATGACCGAGAACTGCGGCTATTCCCACCTGTGCCTCAAGGGTCGGCACAAGCCCGGCTGGATCGGCCAGAACAGCCCCGGCGTGGAGGTCCGGATCAGTGAGGAGGGCGAGGTGCAGGTGCGCAGCGGCGCCACCATGCAGGGGTACTACAAGGACCCGGAGCGCACTGCCGAGACCATCACCCAAGACGGCTTCCTGCGTACCGGCGACAAGGGCGAGCAGGACGCCGACGGCAACCTGCGCCTGACCGGCCGCATCAAGGAAATCTTCAAGACCAGCAAGGGCAAGTACGTGGCGCCGGCGCCCATCGAGAATCGCCTCGCCGTGCATCCGCGCATTGAGCAGGTCTGCGTGGTGGGCGACGGCCTGCCCCAGCCCATGGCTCTCTGCGTGCTCTCCGATGTTGGGCGGCTGGAGGCGGCGAACAGTGCCCGCGCCGAGCTGGAGGTCAGCCTGCGCAACCTGCTGGAGGAGGTCAACGGCGACCTCGACAAGCACGAGCGCCTGCAGGGGCTGGTGTTGGTCAAGGAGGTCTGGGCGGTGGACAACGGCTTCCTCACCCCAACGCTGAAGATCAAGCGCAACGTGGTGGAAGATGCCTACGGCAAGCGCTTCCCTGAATGGCTCGAACGCCAGGAAGCGGTTGTCTGGCACGAATGATCCAGCCTGGCCGGGACGCTTCGTCCCGGCCTCCCACAAGGAATGACCCCATGGGCCTGTGGCGACAAATCCCCGATCTCACGCATCTCAACGAATCCCTGACGAATACCATTGGCGAAGGCCTGGACATCCGCTTCGAGGCCTTCGACGAAGAATCCCTGACCGCCAGCATGGTGGTCGACCAGCGCACCCATCAACCCTACGGCCTGCTTCACGGCGGCGCCTCAGTGGTGCTGGCGGAAACTCTGGGCTCCACCGCCAGCTACCTGTGCATCGATACCGCGCGTTTCTACTGTGTGGGGCTGGAGGTCAACGCCAACCACCTGCGAGGCCTGCGCAGCGGTCGCGTCATGGCTGTTGCTCGCCCGGTGCACCTGGGCCGGACCACCCATGTCTGGGACATCCGACTCTCGGCCGAAGACGGCAAACCCAGCTGTATTTCCCGCCTGACCATGGCCATCGTGCCCCTAGGCGCCGAGCCGCCGCGGGGCGGCTGACATGTAGGAGCGAGCTTGCTCGCGAAAGATCGTGCTCGGGCTGTTCGCGAGCAAGCTCGCTCCTACAGAAAGTCCGTCTTCATGCTGATAATCGGTGCATTTCAATCGTCACAGGCAGAGCCGATGACCCATGACCACGTCCTAAGGACGTGGTTTCCCAATTTCAAATGAATGCGCTTCACGGCGTATCCGCCGGCTTTCACCCCGCAATTTTGTCCAAGAAGCGCACGGCGCCGCGGAGTAAAGTGGCGCCCATGGACCAGACCAACCACATCCCCAGCTACTTGCCGGGCGTCCGCCTGATCGACGCTCAGTACCAGCACTTCGCCTTTCCCCGGCACTTCCATCTGGAGTACCACCTGGGGCTGGTGGTGCGCGGTCGGCAACGCTACCTGCACCAGGGTGAAAGCCATCAGGCCGACACCGGGGACGTGTTGTTGATGGCGCCGGAGCAGATCCACGATGGTGCCGGAGTCGATGGCCAGAGCTATCAGATTCGCGTGCTGGCTTTCGACCCGCAATGGCTGGACGACGCCAGTCGCAGCCTCAGTGATGAGCGCCAGGGCGCGCCGCGCCTGACTACCAGTATTCTTCGCGACGCCACACTACGCGGACAGTTGCAAGCGTTGCACGGCGCGCTAGCCCTGGGCTCGCGGCTGGAGCAGGAAAGCCAGCTCTGGCCGACTCTCGCCAACCTGTTGGGGCAGGGTTCCACGCTACGCGTCCGTGAGCCGGAGCATGGCTTCGATGCCCGCACCTGGGCGCGCTTGCGGGAGTGGCTGGAATCGCGCCTTGACTCGCCGCCATCGCTGGAGGATCTGGCCGCATTCTGCGGCCTCAGCCCCTGGCAGGCGTTGCGCCGCTTCAACCGCCAATGCGGACTGCCTCCTCACCAGTGGCTGACGCAGTTACGTCTGGAGCGCGCCCTGCCAAGGGTGCTGCGCGGCGAGGTTCTGAGCGAAGTGGCGCTGGACCTGGGCTTCTACGACCAGGCGCACTTCTCGCGGCTGTTCCGCCGCACCTACGGCGTGCCGCCGGCCAAGCTGCGCAACCGCTGATCTGTCATCACCGCTGAATCCTCACGATCCTGGAGAACATCCATGCAGGAGACTTCCGTCTTGCTGTCGCTGGCGGCCGTGTTCGCCGTCGCTCTGGTCAGCCCCGGCCCCGATGTCGCGCTAGTCGTTCGCACCGCCGTGCATCAGGGGCGTCGAGCCGGGCTGCTCAGCGCGCTGGGCCTGGCCTGCGGCATCCTTGTTCACGGCACCCTGGTGCTGACCGGTGTGGCGCTGTTGCTCAGTCGCTCGCCGCTACTGTTCGATCTGCTGCAACTGCTCGGCGCCAGCTACCTTGGCTGGCTCGGCGTCGGTGCCGTGCGCAGCTGGTTCCAGCGTCGGGAGGGCACTCATGGGCGGCTGGCCAGCGCGCTGCCGCCCTCGGCCCTGGGGCCCTGGCTGCGCGGGCTGGCCACCAACGTGTTCAATCCGAAAGCGCTGGTGTTCTTCCTCGCGCTGCTTTCGGGGCTGATTCCGGCGGATATGTCCGTTGCCGGAAAGCTCGGTGCCGCCGGCATACTTTTCGGAATGGGGCTAGCCTGGTTCAGCGTGCTGGGCCTGGCGTTGACCCGTGGCAGCGTTCAGCAGCACCTGCTGCGTGTCTCGCCGGCCATCGACCTGGCCTGCGGGCTGGTGTTCCTGCTGGTGGCGTTGGCCATAGTCGGGCGACTGTTGGCACCGGGGTTTTGGCAGTAGCGCCATCATCACTGGCGGTTACAGTCATTGCCGCGTGAGCGGGGCTGCCGGAAAATCCCCTGCATTCCCCGACGAGCCGGACGCCATGTCGCACACCATCTTCTTCGCCCACGCCAACGGCTTTCCTTCGGCCACCTACGGCAAGCTCTTCGCCGCCCTGGCCCCGGACTTCCACGTCGAGCACTTGGAGCAGCACGGGCACGACCCGCGCTTCCCGGTGAACGACAATTGGGAGAATCTGGTGGACGAATTGATCCACCACCTGGAAGGGCGCGGCGATCCGGTCTGGGGCCTGGGTCATTCTCTCGGCGGCGTGCTGCACTACCATGCCGCGCTCCTACGGCCCGACCTCTATCGCGGCGTGGTGATGCTGGACTCCCCGGTACTGACCTTGGCTGATCGCATCGTCATCCGTGCGGCCAAGCGCTTTGGCTTCATTGACCGCATCACCCCGGCCGGCCGCACCCTGGGCCGTCGCGAGGAGTTCGGTGATTTCAACGAGGCCCGTGATTACTTCGCCGGCAAGACCTTGTTCCGCCGTTTCGACCCCGAGTGTCTGGAGGCCTATGTCCAGCATGGCCTGGCACGCCACGGCGAAAGCCTGCGGCTGAAGTTCGACGCCGCCACCGAAATCAGCATCTACCGCAGCGTGCCGCACCGCACGCCAGGCCGTCCGCAGCAGCTCAAGGTGCCTTTGGCGCTGGTGCGCGGACGCCACAGCAAGGTGGTGTTGCCGCACCATGCGCGGTTGCTGAAGCGGGTACCACAAGGGGAATACCTGTCGCTGCCCGGTGGGCATATGTTCCCTCTGGAACGCCCGCAGGAAACCGCCGAGCTGCTCAAGTCCGTATTCGGCCGCTGGGACGGCCGCCGTCAGGAGGCCAGCGCATGACTGCTCAGGTCGAAGAAATCCGCCTCAACCTACCCCACATCGAACTGGCGGCGCACCTCTACGGGCCCGAAGACGGCCAGCCGGTGATAGCCCTGCACGGCTGGCTGGACAACGCCAACAGCTTCGCCCGCCTGGCGCCGCGCCTGCCGGGGCTGCGCATCGTCGCCCTGGACTTCGCCGGCCATGGGCTGTCCGCCCATCGCGCACCGGGGGCCAGCTACCTGCTTTGGGACTATGCCGCTGATGTGCTGCTGGTGGCCGAGCAACTGGGCTGGGAGCGTTTCTCCCTGCTCGGCCACTCCATGGGCGCCATCGTCTCGGTGATGCTGGCCGGTGCCATGCCCGACAGGGTCGAGCGCCTGGCCCTTATCGATGGCTTGATGCCCTACACCGGCGAGGCCGAGCAGGCGCCGACCAAGCTGGGAGAGGCGTTGCGCGCGCAACTGGCGCTGGTGGGCAAGCGCAAGCCGGTCTACGCCGCTATCGATCGCGCTGTTGAGGCACGCATGCGTGGCACCGGAGGGGTCAGCCGCGAGGCCGCTGAACTGCTTGCCGAGCGCGGCCTGATGCCGGTGCCTGGAGGCTACACCTGGCGCACCGATAGCAGACTCACCCTGCCGTCGCCACTGCGCCTGACCCGCGCCCATGCGCTGGCCTTTGTCCATGCGGTGAAGTGCCCGTCCATGCTGGTGCTGGCGGAGGAGGGGCTGCTGCATGTGGAGCCCAAGTTTGCCGGTCTGCTGGAGGGATTGCCATTCGACGTGCATCGCTTGCCTGGCAAGCATCACCTGCACCTGGATGACGAGGCCGGTGCTCAAGCGGTAGCAGACTGTTTCAATCCCTTCTTCGCGATTCCTTGACTTGCACCCGCCAACCGGGAAGGCTGGCGGTTTTTGGTCAGGGAACAGCGGGATGGTCGAAACCGTTGTGCGGCGCGGCTCGATCCGTGGCAAGCGGCAGGAAAAGGCCCGAAAGCTGGTCCAGACTGCTCACTCCAGGACACATCGATAAGGATGCGCATGCGCCTCACCCTTCTTGCCGGCTTGCTGCTGGCTGCATCCGCCCAAGCTGCCGATCCGCCTGGCAGCCACGACCTGGCAGCGCTGCCGCGCTTCCCCCACGCCGAAATCACCGATTTCCAGGAGCGCCCGGACCAGGAACGGGTCTTCCCGCAAAGCTCCATCCGCCGCATCAGCAACAAGTTGCGCATGGAGCGCAAGGTCGAAGTCGAAGGGCTGCAGACCTCGGTGACTTATCGCCTGCCCGCTGGCCACAGCTCTGCCGACGCCTTCGACCGCGCCCGAAAGGACCTGCTGGACAATGGGGCCGAGCTGCTCTACTGGTGCCAGGGACGCGACTGTGGTTCCAGCAGCCTCTGGGCCAATTCAATCTTTGGAAACGCCAAACTGTATGGCCCTGATGAGCAACAGGCCTACCTGCTGTTGCGCCTGGCAGAACCGCATCAGGATAGCCTTCTGGCCCTATACAGCATCACCCGGGGCAACCGCAGGGCCTACCTGTATGCCGAGCAACTGGATGCCGGCGCGCCCCTGGGCGAACTGCTGCCCACACCCGATACCCTGATGCGTGAGCTCAAAAGCAGCGGCGAGCTGCACCTGGCGCGCCTACCAAACGAGCCGTCGGTCGCATGGGCCACACTGCTGGGGCGCTGCCTCAACCTCGACAGTACCTTGCGCGTCAGCCTGGCCGGCGCGGGTGCAGAGGCCTGGCGCGAAGCGCTGGTGGGGCAGGGCGTGCGTGCTGCTCGACTGGAACTGGGCGAAGGCAGAGACGTTGGCCTGCACCTGAACCTTCTGCGCTGAGAAACGGTCAGGATCAGTCTCTATGCTTGTGATTGCCGGTCACGCAATGCGTTCTGGCAGGCACGGCCTTTCTTATTCGGCTCGCCGGAGTGATTCAGGGATGTTGAACAACGATCGCTTATTGGTACAGATACTCCTGCTGACCTTACTCGGCGCCTGCCTCTGGGTGCTGGCGCCCTTTGTCTCGGCGCTGTTCTGGGCTGCCGTGCTGGCCTTTGCCAGCTGGCCGCTGATGCGCCTGCTGTGCAACCTGATGAAGGGGCGCGAAACTGCTGCCGCCGGTCTGCTCACGGCGGGCTGGATTGTGCTGGTGGCGTTACCCCTGGCCTGGCTGCTGGGCAACCTGGCCGAGCATGTGCGCGACGTCACCGAACTGGTGAAGGACGTGCAAGTGGAAGGGTTGCCACCGTCGCCGGCCTGGCTGCCGGAGATTCCCCTGGTGGGTGATCGCCTGGTGCGCGTCTGGCATTCCATCGATGCCCAGGGCGCGGCCATCTTCGCCAGCCTCAAGCCTTATATGGGACAGGCCGGCAACTGGGTGCTGGCGCGCAGCGCGCAGATCGGCGGCGGTATTGTCGAGCTGGTAGTGAGCCTGGTGCTGGTGTTCTTCTTCTATCGCGATGGCCCGCGCATGGCCTTGTTCGTCGAACGTGGCCTGGAGCGGTTGATTGGCGAGCGCGCCGAGCATTACCTGGCGCTGGTGGCCGGCACTGTTCAGCGGGTGGTCAACGGCGTGATCGGTACGGCGGCTGCCCAGGCCGTGCTGGCGCTGATCGGCTTCTGGATTGTCGGCGTTCCCGGTGCCCTGGTGCTGGGTATGGTCACCTTCGCCCTCAGCCTTATCCCCATGGGGCCACCGCTGGTGTGGGGGCCGGTCACCGCCTGGCTGGCCTGGCAGGGCGATTATGGTTACGCCATATTCCTCGGTATCTGGGGCATGTTCGTTATCAGCGGCGTGGACAACGTGCTGAAGCCCTACCTCATCAGCCGAGGCGGTAATCTTCCGCTGGTGGTGGTACTGCTCGGGGTGTTCGGCGGCATTCTCGCTTTCGGCTTCATGGGGCTGTTCCTCGGTCCCACCCTGCTGGCGGTGGCCTATAGCCTGATCTCGGACTGGATCGGCGATGCGCAGCCACAGGTGGTGGTTCCGCCGGAGACCAAGGTGCAGGAGGATCCGCCATCCTGAGGGGCATTTGAGCTTGGGCAACCACGTCCTTAGGGCGTGGTCATGAGTCATCGGCTCTGCCTGTGATGATCGAAATGCCTGATTTACAGGATGAAACCGGATTGTCCATAGGTGCCCGGATGCATCCGCGATGCTCCCTTACAGGGGGTCATTAGCAAGTGCACGTTCTACGAACCAGGATGTTTACTCGGCAGGGGTAACCCAGTTGTCCCATGGCTTCGGAGAAGAAACTGTCCTACCCGGAATGGCCCGCGCGATAAAGGGGACCGCAGTTATTGTCTTCCGATGCCGTGCCATCAACTGCGCGTCTTGATGAGCGAGGGCCCGCCTTGGATCGTTGTCCGGCGAAGCGGCGCGTCCGATCCTCAGCTGCTGCTTGTGAACGACCGCATTCGGCCGATTCTATTGAAAAAGGCGGTGCCGTCGCGGTTTGCTGGCGCAAAGCCGAAAAAGCACCTGACGGCGGCACTGCAACGCGAAATCTAGAGCAGTTCGGTGGCAGGCATTGGCTCGGATTTCAACGTCAGCTGCTCACGTTCACCGGCAGAAAATGCAGCGGGTGTTTTTCAACCGAATCGGCCAGAAGCGGTCACCGATTGCCCACACTATCAGGGGCGATTCAACGATGCGTGAGGAGAACTTGGGTTGGAAGCGAGCTTTGTATGCTCGGTTAAGTCCGCTTGGTTAATTGATCTTGAGGTTCGCCGCGAGAAAATCCATGAACGCTCTGACACGAGTGGGCAGCCGTCCACCTTGCCCTACGTAAACGGCATGAACTTCGATCTTATCCGTGGGCATGAAATCTTCCAGAACCGAGACAAGGCGGCCATCGTCCAGGTCCTGCTCGACCTGGCAAAACCCGACGCGGGCAAGGCCAAGCCCAAGAATTGCCAGATCCCTTACGCCATTGCCGTCACTTACCCGGATGTTGCCGGTCACGGAAATGGAGGTGAGTTGGCCGTCAGCCCCCTTGAGGCTCCACTCCATGGCGGGTTGGCTGAACGTGAACCCCAAGCAGTTGTGTCCCACGAGATCGGTCGGAACCTTCGGGGTGCCCTGGGCTGCCAGGTAGGCCGGTGATGCGACGATAAGGCCTCGCGTCTCGCCCAGGCACCTGGCCACGAGATTGGAGCTTTTGAGTGGGCCGCTGCGGATGGCCACGTCTGCCCGCACGCCAATCAGATCGACGACTTCGTCGCTGAGGAAAACTTCCACCGACACCCCAGGGTAGTCTCGCAGGAACTCGTTCAACAGGGGCAGCAGATACAAGCGCCCGATATCGACGTTGCAATTCACCCTTACCGTCCCCTGTGGTGCGGAACTGGCTGCTGCTTCCTGCTCGGCCTCATCGAGTGCAGCCAGGATGGTCAGGCTGCGCTCATAGAATGCTGTCCCTTCAGGCGTGAGCAACTGCCGCCGCGTCGAGCGATTGAGCAAGCGAGCACCCAGCCGGTTTTCCAGCCGCGAAATCAGTTTGCTGACTGCCGAGGGAGTCATGGCACAACTCTTGGCAGCTGCGGTGTAGCCGCCGTCTTCGACGACCCTGACGAACACGCTCATTTCGGCGAAGCAGTTTATATCCAACCGTCTCATATGAATTCACGTCACAAGTTGTATGCCCCGGGGCCGGCTATATCCGCCGTGACGGCGCTCTTACTCTGTTTTCCATAGCCTGCACCACAGCTCGAAACTGGGCAATAGACGTGCCACCGATGGAAATGCCGAGTCTGGAGGATGAGATGAACAGCAAGATCAAGTTAGTCCTGATCTACGGCGGTAAGGATGAAGAAGGCCTCAGTCCTACGCTGGTGAAATGGGCTTCTGAGGTTCTAGCGCAACGTGCTGAGTTCGAGTTCTGCGTCATCGAGGCCGCTGACCTCGTTATCAGTCCTGACCCGGCTGAACACGTACAGCGACACGAAAGTCTTCGCCATCTTGCAAGGGCTGATGCCTTCCTGATCGTCACCTCGGAGCAGAGCAATGGGTATCCCGCCGAGCTGAAAGCGTTCATCGACCAGGTTCCGGTTCGTTGGCACGCAAGGCCTGTGGCGTTCATCGGTTACGGCGGAGAGTCGGGTGGAATGCACGCGATCGATCAGCTCCGCCAGGTCCTGGCCGGGCAGCACGCGGTCCCCATCTGCAACTTCGTGTCCTTCCCCAATCCCTGGGCGCTGATCGATGAGTCCGGGGTGATGCGTCAGCCCGATCAAGCCAGGCTTCCAATGGCTCGGATGTTGGTGCAGCTGAACTGGTGGGCGAGAGCCCTGAAGGCTGCGCGGGAACAGGTGCCCTATGAACTGGTGAGCTAAGAGTCAGCACAACGGAGTCGCCGCAGAAATGGGCAAATACTCCGGAGGAATCGACTAACGGGCGCTAGTTGCCCGTCCTTAACCTTGTTTCCAGGCCCGCTCACTGGGCGAACAGAAGAGGAAACCGACCATGTTGAACATCCAAGGAAAAGTCATCGCAATCACCGGCGCAAGCAGCGGTATCGGTGAGGCTACCGCGCGACTGCTGGCGAGCCATGGCGCGAAAGTGGTGCTCGGCGCTCGGCGCACCGACCGCCTGGAAATGATCGCTCGCGATATCAGCGCCGCTGGCGGCATCGCGAAGTTTCGCGCTCTGGACGTCACAGACCGCAAGGACGTCCAGGACTTCATCGACTATGCCGTTGCCCAGTTCGATCGGGTCGATGTGCTGGTGAACAACGCTGGTGTGATGCCGCTTTCCAAGCTTGAGGCGCTCAAGGTGGATGAGTGGGACCGCATGATCGATGTGAACATTCGTGGTGTGCTGCACGGTATCGCCGCGACATTACCGCTGATGCAACGCCAACGGGCGGGACAGATCATCAACATCGCCTCTATTGGTGCCTATGCGGTGAGTCCGACTGCGGCCGTTTACTGCGCCACGAAGTACGCCGTGCGAGCCATTTCCGAAGGCCTTCGCCAGGAGGTCGGCGGGGACATCCGGGTCACCGTCATCGCGCCTGGCGTTACCGAGTCTGAACTGGCCGAAAGTATCTCGGACGAGGGTGGTCGCGCCGAGATGATGGAGTTTCGCAAGATCGCCATTCCGGCCGACGCCGTTGCGCGAGCGATTGCCTACGCCGTCGAACAGCCTGCGGAGGTGGATGTGAGCGAGCTGATTGTGCGGCCCACGGCGAGCCCGTTCTGACGGGGCGCGCAATTGAGTACTGAGTTCGACGCTGGCCTTCGGGCCAGCCCAGCGCTTTGGTTGTTGTCTTGGAGCTTGACCATTGCTCTGCTGTTGCCGCTCTCACAGGCTGGAGCCGGGCAATCCCCTACTCAACTCGCACAGAGGAGCGATGAAATGGCACGTCCTTCAGGTGATCAGAACAAGTATGTCGGCATGTGGGTTACCGCAGATGGCCGTATTCGTCATGAGCTACTGGTCGGCGGCCGCTATGACGAAGCCCGCGGCATCAAGAAAAGCGCTTACCAAGGGCGCTACTGGCTGGAGGGCGACCACATCGAGTACGTGGACGATACCGGCTTCACCGCTGACGGTGAGTTCCGCGACGATGTCCTCTATCACGCCGGCATGGTCTTGTATCGCGAGAGGTAGTCGGTTGTTGAGCGGCCAGGAGACAGTCCCTGCTGGCCAGCCCGTGTCCATCGCAGGCATTCAGGCAATACTGCGCGGGCTCAATGAATCCCTCGACGGCGCCACTCCAAACAACCTGCTGTACTCGCGGCTGAACTGCGAGGGGCTCTCATAGCCGACCTGAAAGCAGGCTGACGAGACGTCGAATCCTTCACTGATGATGAGCCGCCTGGCCTCCTGAAGGCGCAGCTGTTTCTGATATTGCAGCGGGCTCATGGCCGTGACGGCCTTGAAACGCTGATGCAGGGTGGAGGCGCTGAGATTCACTCGCTTGGCGAGGTCCTCGATGCGCAGTGTGTCTGTGTAGTGCTTGTTCAGCCAGTCGATAGCCCGGGTGATTCTGTGAGTCTGGCTATCGGTGAAGGTGACTTCGTAGAGGCGTTGGCCCTGGCCGCCGTGCAGCAGGCGGTAGAAAATTTCGCGTATGGCCAGAGGCGCTAGCGGCGCGACGTCCCGAGGCGTATCCAACAGGCGGACCAACCGGAGCAGCGCATCGAGTATCGGCACGTCGATGCGCTCCAGGTAGAGCCCAGGTTTTGGCGGACTTGGCACTCCAATCGGGCTGACATCGGTAATCAGTTGCGCAATCTCGAGTGGGTCTATGTCCAGCCTGACGCAGAGGTACGGCTTCCGTGGACTGGCTTCGATCACCTTGCCGGCCAGCGGCAGGGTTACCGAGACGACCAGGTAGTTCAGTGGGTCGTAGATGTAGCGCTCATTGTGCAGCTGTATCTCTTTCCTGCCTTGTGCGACTACGCAGAGTCCGGGCTTGTGCACGGTGTGGATCAGGTCGGTGGGGGAGTCACTGCGAACAAGATGCAGTGAGCTGATTGTGGTTTCGTGCGTGCCGTGGGTCGAGGCGTGCCGTTGTATCAGGGCGGCCAGCTCCTCATGACGGCGGATGATGTCCTCTGCTGCGCACTCAACATTCATAGCTCTGCACTCTCCTGTGGCCGAAGGGGGACTGAAAAGGTCATCCGAGCCTTTTACCAGAATCTCTTCTAGTCCTTGTGATAACGCTGGTAGGCCGGTATCCAGAATGAGATATGAATGCAATTTCTAGACTATCTCGACATCGACGTGACACTCGGTTGGTGTTGGGCGAACGTCACGCCCGACAAGGCCATGGTGCAGCTCAGCCGTTGGATTGAAAAATGTGGAGATGCGTCCATCAGTCGAAGTCAGTGAACAATAGGGTGCCGTCGGCGCATCTCGTCAAGGGAGATAGGGCTGGAGAGGTTGGTTCGGCTCCTGAAGGCGCTGGTCCAGGCAGTGGACAGTGTCGTCGAGAAGCATTGACGTGATTGGAAGTGAGGAGCGCGAAGTGAGCAGTACGGATCGCACGTCTGCGGAAGGACTGGAGGCCTATATCCAGGGCGAGCGACTGGCTGCATCCGCAGACAGTGCCTCCAGGGACGTCCTGGTTCAGATCTTCAACCGCAGGCGGGTTGAGGAGACATTCATAGTTCCCGCGGTAGCTGAACCTCTGGTCGTCTGGATCCTCTCTGGGCATGCCATTGTGGAAGAGCGGGAGCTTGGCGGCGAATGGGCGCGCACCGAAGTTTCCAACGGCGACTTCTTTCTCACAACCTCTGCCGTGCCCTACGAAATGCGCTGGAAGGTCAGCGGCCATGAGCCGTTCGAGGTGATGCACATATATCTCGGCATCTCGTTGCTTGAACGCGCGATGCAGGAGGTGCATGGCGCAGCGGCGGTTAGCTTGAAAGAAATCTCAGGCGGACAGGACGCAGCGCTCTCTCAGCTCCTCGAGCAGTTTCGAATTGAGCTGACCAGTCACCATGAGGTCAGTGGTTTGTTCATCGCTGGCATCGCCCAATGTCTGGCCGTGCACCTGGCAAGGAACTACCTGGATGCCTCCGCCGAGAACCTCGCTCGGCGTAATGCCCTGCCAGCCTTCAAGCTCAAGCGCGTCTTGGGCTTGATGGAGAAGGGGCTCCATCTGGAGTTCAGCCTTGGCGACCTGGCGCTGGAGGCAGGTATGAGCGAATACCACTTCAGCCGGTTGTTCAAGAAAGCCACGGGCCATTCGCCCTCCCAGTACTTCATTAGCATGCGGATGGCCAAGGCACGTCAGCTGCTGATGGAAACGGGGATGAGCATCATCGACATTGGCATGGAAGTAGGCTATTCCAGCCCCAGTCACTTCTCCCAGGTGTTCCGCCGTCAAGTGGGACTGTCACCTAGCCAGTATCGGGCGCAGCGTTAGTGCCCGGATATTGATGCCGCACTCCTGGCTGTGCCGAATGAGGTCGTAGCTGTGGTTGCCGGTCCAGATGTAGCAGCCGAACAACGCAGGGGAAAACTGCATCATCATGTGCCACCCCATGGTCATGATGTTCCTCTCGCCTTTGTAGGCGGAAGTCACCAGCACAATGGGGCCCGTTTCAAGGTGGCGCCTGGTCTCGATAAATGGGTAATCGGATTTCTTCTACGCGGGCATGGCCATCTCCTTACTGGGTCCCGTGTCGCTACTGGGGAGGGGATACAGCGACTTTCTGTACCCCCTCAAACCGAGTGGATCAGCCCACTCGAACACTCATCCCGCCGTCGGCCATCACCACCGAACCGACCATGAAGCTGGCGCGATCGGAGGCGAGGAACGCAACAATCTCGGCAATTTCCTCGGGAGAGGCTGCGCGACCGATCGGAGCCGACTTGCCATGTTCCGCCAGGAAGCTGGGGCCATCCTCCATGAAGTGGTTGAGGAGGTTGGTGACCACGTTGCCGACGCCGATGGCATTGACCCGAATGCCATGCTCGATGACTTCCAGGGCAAGCGTACGGGTCAACTGGGCTAAAGCGCCCTTGGACGCGGTGTAGGCGGCGATGTCGGGGAAGGCGAAGTAGGAGGCGTAGGAGGCGATATTCACGATCGCGCCCGCCTTCTGCTTCGTCATCGCCTTCACCGCTTCACGCGAATGCAGGAAAGCGCCGGTGACGTTGGTCTCCATCTGCCAGTTCCACTCCTCGCGAGTCAGCTCTACCACCGGTTTGTAGATGATGCGGCCGGCGTTGTTGACCAGGATATCCAGCCTGCCGAACTCCTTTACCGCCAACGCAACAGCCTGCTCCGCTGAGCCGTCTTTGGTGATATCGGCAATGAAAGGGACCAGCCCGGGACGGGCCAGTGACTCGACGCTCGGGTCGATATCTTCGGCGATGATCTTCGCGCCGCGGGCGTGCAGTACCTCGGCTATCGCTTTACCGATACCGCTGGCGGCGCCGGTTACCAGGACGACCTTACCGGCTACTTCATTTGGGGTAGATGTGAAATCAGTCATGTCATCTCTCCAGTGAGAAGGCTTGGTTACTGAGATTCGAAGCAGATCGCTTCGGACGATTTCACTTTCTCTCAGGAAGGCTCGCGCCTCTCTTGGGGAATTGCGGAGGCTGTTGGGGTTTTGCGCGAAACTGCCCAAAGGGATAACTCGCCTGGAAAGGCGAAACCAGAAACATCCGCAGAACTCGGCAAGCAACCAGTCTCAGGACGCTCTAGCAAGACTTAACGCAGGCATAGCCAATGGGTGAGCCGGCCACCCCGGAGGTGGCCGGCACCTTCAGGCTGACAGGCTCAACTGGCTTCCCACGCGGCGGCTGCTGTAGCCGGCTCCTGTTTCGTACCGCTTGAGCAAGGCCGCCACCAGGCGCTCGTACCCCTGGTCTTCGGTGCTGCTCGCCGCCTCGTCGGTTTGGCCGAACTGCTGCTGCGGCTGTCGGCGTGTGGCGTGTCGCGGTCGTCGCGCACCCGGCGCAGGATGGTCTGGATGCGTGCCACCATTTCGCGTGGCTCGAAGGGTTTGGCCAGGTAGTCATCGGCACCCAGTCCCAGGGCGATGATGCGGTCCGCCGGCTCACAGCGGGCGGCGAGCATCAGGATCGGGATATCCGACTTCGCGCGCAGCCAGCGGCACAGGGACAGGCCATCCTCGCCGGGCAGCATCAAGTCCAGCATCACCACGTCGAAGCGCTCTTCGGCCAGAGCCAGGCGCATGGCCTGGCCATCGTCCACGCCCACCGCCTCGATATTGAAGCGTGGCAGATAGCCGCAGAGCAGCTCACGGATGGGCGCGTCATCGTCCACGATCAGGGTGCGGACGCTCCAGCGGTTCCGGGTAAAGGGCGTGTCCGAAGCGGAAGTCGATTGCATGGTGAAGCTCGTGCCGAGGGGGAGGGCGGACGTTTGCCGGCCCAGGAACTCAAGAAGGGATGCTGCCGCCCGCGAGGCGTTGCGGCCATTAGCGGGCAAGACTGGGGCAGGTGGGCATCGAGGGCATGTCGGGTTTGTATCGGGGAGGATACAAAGCGGCCGAACGCGTGCGTGCTTCTGCTGGACGAGCTCATTGGCGATGGACGTTGTGAGGCGCGGTGGATTCCCTCACGTCCAGCCCTTCCCCATTCTGAGAGGGCTGGGAGTGGAGGATGCCTCAGCCTGCCCGAGCGAGAATGGCACGCGCCACCCTCGACCCGTTCTCCTTGCCCAGCACCGCGCAGATGCGTTGCCCGGCGTCCACCAGCTTGTTCATATCGATACCGGTCTCGATGCCCATGCCGTTGAGCAGGTAGAGCACGTCCTCGGTGGCGACGTTGCCGGTGGCACCCTTGGCGTAGGGGCAGCCGCCGAGGCCGGCGACCGAGCTGTCGAACACGGTGATGCCTTCCAGCAGGCTGGCATGGATGTTCGCCACGGCCTGGCCGTAGGTGTCGTGGAAGTGGCCGGCGAGGCGGTCACGCGGTACACGGGTGCCCACCACATTGAACAAGTGGCGGGTGGCGCCGGCGGTGCCGGTGCCGATGGTGTCGCCCAGGGAGACTTCGTAGCAGCCCATGGCGTAGAGCTCGGCGGCAACGCTGGCCACTTGCTCGGCGGGCACCTCGCCGTCATAGGGGCAGCCCAGCACGCAGGACACATAGCCACGCACGCTGATGCCGTGGGCCTTGGCCGCGTCCATCACCGGCACGAAACGCTCCAGGCTCTCGGCGATGGAGCAGTTGATGTTCTTCTGCGAAAAGGACTCGGACGCGGCAGCGAACACCGCCACTTCCTTCACCCCGGCCTCCACGGCGGCTTCGAAGCCCTTGAGGTTCGGCGCCAGGGCGGCGTAGGTCACGCCGGCCTTGCGCTGGATCTGCGCGAAGACTTCGGCGGAGCCTGCCATCTGCGGCACCCACTTGGGCGAAACGAAACTGCCCACCTCCACATAGCCGAGGCCAGCGGCGGTGAGGTCGTCCACCAGGCGCACCTTGTCGGCGACGCTGATGGGTTGTTTCTCGTTCTGCAGGCCATCGCGCGGGCCGACTTCGACCAGACGGACCTTGCTGGGAATAGTCATTGCGTCATCTCTCGATTCGGGTGTTGGGCAGCTCGTAGGATGGGTTTCGCGGACTTTACCCATCCTACGGTCTTACCGGGTCAGGCCTCTTCCAGCTCGACCAGGGCGGTGCCTTCGTTGACCAGTTCGCCCTCGTTGCAATACAGCGCCTTGACCACGCCATTGTGGGGCGCGCGGATGCTGTGTTCCATCTTCATGGCTTCGAGCACCACCAGGGCGGTGCCGGCTTCGACTTTCTGACCGGCCTCCACCAGGACGCGCACGATACTGCCGTTCATCGGCGCCGTCAGCCCGCCGTGATGGGCGTGGCTGGCTTCGACTTCCTCGATCGGGTCGACGCGGCCGACGCTGCGCAGCTCGCCATCCCACTCCAGGTAGAGGGTTTCGCCCCGGCGGATCGCCAGGTGCTGGCGGCGCAGGCCATCCTGCTCCAAGGTGACGTGTTCGCTCTTGAGCTGGATCGGGCTGACGGCGGTGCCGCGCAGGCGGACCACCTGGCGCTCGTCGCCACAGCTCAGGTGCAGGTCGGTCGCGCTCGGCAGGCCGGCACGCCAGCCGCTGTTGCGGCTCCAGGGCGAGTGCGGGTCGTCGCCGCGCACGCGCTCGATTTCGCTCTGGCGGAAGGTTTCGCCAGCCACCTGCCAGAAGAGCGGGGGCAGGGCGGCCGGGGCGGGGAGCAGCTGCTCCTGATGACGGGCAATGAAACCGGTGTCCAGCTCGGCAGCGGCGAAGGCCGGGTGGGCCAGCACGCGGCGCAGGAACGCCAGGTTGGTCTTGAAGCCGCCCACGGCGGTTTCGTCGAGCATGGCCAGGAGGCGTTGACGGGCTTCTTCGCGGTTCTCGCCCCAGGCAATCAGCTTGGCCAGCATGGGGTCGTAGAAGGGCGATACCTCGTCGCCTTCAGCCACACCGCTGTCCACGCGGCGGCCCGGGCCGGCGCTGGCTTCGCGGTAGAGGGCGAGGCGGCCGCTGGCGGGCAGGAAGTCTTGGTCCGGGTCTTCGGCGTAAAGGCGCACTTCGATGGCGTGGCCGATCAGCGGCACCTGCTCCTGGGTGATGGGCAGCGCTTCGCCACGGGCCACGCGAATCTGCCAGGCCACCAGGTCCAGGCCGGTGATGGCTTCGGTAACCGGGTGCTCCACTTGCAGGCGGGTGTTCATCTCCATGAAGAAGAAGTCGCCGCGCTCATCCAGCAGGAATTCCACGGTGCCGGCGCCCACGTAGCCGATGGCCTGGGCAGCACGCACAGCGGACTCACCCATGGCCTTGCGGATTTCCGGTGAGAGGCCGGGGGCGGGCGCTTCTTCCACGACTTTCTGGTGACGGCGCTGGATGGAGCAATCGCGCTCATTCAGGTACAGGCAGTTGCCATGGCTGTCGGCGAATACCTGGATCTCCACATGGCGCGGTTTGAGGACGTACTTCTCCACCAGCATGCGCGAGTCGCCGAAGGCAGACTGCGCTTCGCGCTGGGCGGAGGCCAGGGCTTCGGCCAGCTCGCTTTCACGCTCCACGACCTTCATGCCCTTGCCACCGCCACCGGCGGCGGCTTTCAGCAGCACTGGGTAGCCAATGCGCTCGGCTGCGGTGCGGAAGGTTTCCAGGTCCTGGGCCTCGCCGTGGTAGCCAGGCACCAGTGGCACGCCGGCCGCTTCCATCAGCGCCTTGGCGGCGGACTTGCTGCCCATGGCGTCGATGGCGGTGGCCGGCGGACCGAGGAAGATCAGTCCGGCCTCGGCGATGGCGCGGGCGAAGCCGGCGTTCTCCGAGAGGAAGCCGTAGCCGGGGTGGATGGCCTGGGCGCCGCTGGCTTTGGCGGCGGCGATCAGCTTGTCCACCAGCAGGTAGCTCTCGGCCGGCTTGGCGCCGCCCAGGTCCACCGCCATGTCGGCCTCGCGCACATGGCGGGCGTTGCGGTCGATGGCGCTGTGCACGGCCACGGTGCGGATACCCAGCGCCTTGGCAGTGCGCATGACGCGGCAGGCGATTTCACCGCGGTTGGCGATCAGCAGGGTCGTGATCATTGTTATTGCTCCTGCCAGGACGGTTTGCGTTTCTCCAGGAAGGCGCGCAGGCCCTCCTGGCCTTCGGGGCTCACGCGGATGCGGGCGATGGCGCTTTCGGTGTAGCGGCGCAGGTTGGGGCTGAGGTCTCCGCTGCCGACTTCGCGCAGCAGGTCCTTGGTGGCGCTCATGCCCTGCGGGCTGTTCTGCAGCAGGTTGGTCGTCCAGGCTTGCACCGCCTGGTCCAGCTCCTCGGTTGGATAGCACTCGGCGAGCAGGCCCAATTCACGGGCGCGTTCACCGCTGAAGCGTTCGGCGGTCAGGGCGTAGCGGCGCGCGGCACGCTCACCGATGGCCTGGACGACGAAGGGGCTGATCACCGCTGGGGCCAGACCAATGCGCACTTCCGACAGGCAGAACTGCGCGTCCACGGCGCCGATGGCCATGTCGCAGCAACTGATCAGGCCCAGCGCGCCACCGAAGGCCGCGCCCTGCACCACCGCGAGGGTTGGCACCTTGAGGTGGTAGAGGTTGTACATCAGCTCGGCCAGCTCGCGGGCATCGTCGAGGTTGGCGGCATAGTCGAGCTGTGCGGACTCCTGCATCCAGGCCAGATCCGCGCCAGCGGAGAAGTGCCGGCCACGGCCGCGCAGGACCAGGAAGCGCACCTTGCCGTGGTCCTTGACGGCATCCAGGGCGAGGATCAGCTCGCGGATCATCCCGGCGTTGAAGGCATTGTTCTTGTCCGGACGGTTCAGCCAGAGGGTGGCGACGCCGTTGTCGGCGATGTCCAGTTGCAGCGTGTTGAAGTCGGTCATCCTGCTCTCCTGTAGGAGCGAGCTTGCTCGCGATCAGCGGTGGTACCCGGGTTCGCCAGCAAGCTGGCTCCTACGATGGCTCCACCGGTCGCGAGCAGGGTTTACATGCGGAACACGCCGAAGGTGGTTCGCTCGATCGGGGCGTTGAGGCTGGCCGAGAGGGCGAGGCCGAGCACGTCGCGGGTCTGCGCCGGATCGATCACACCGTCGTCCCACAGTCGCGCGCTGGAGTAATACGCATGCGCCTGGCGCTCGTATTGCTCGAGGATCGGCTGCTTGATGCGGGCTTCGTCTTCGGCGCTCAGGCTGTGGCCGGCACGCTCGCTCTGTTCGCGCTTGACCTGGGTGAGCACGCCGGCGGCCTGCTCGGCGCCCATCACACCGATGCGCGCGTTGGGCCACATCCACAGGAAGCGTGGGTCGTAGGCGCGGCCGCACATGCCGTAGTTACCGGCACCGAAGCTGCCGCCGATGATCACGGTGAATTTCGGCACCTTGGCGCAGGCCACGGCGGTCACCAGCTTGGCGCCGTGCTTGGCGATGCCGCCTTCTTCGTACTTCTTGCCGACCATGAAGCCGGTGATGTTCTGCAGGAACAGCAAGGGGATGCCACGCTGGCAAGCCAATTCGATGAAGTGCGCGCCTTTCTGCGCGGCTTCGGCGAAGAGGATGCCGTTATTGGCGAGAATGGCGATGGGGTAGCCGTGCAGGTGGGCGAAGCCGCACACCAGGGTGGCCCCGAACAGCGCCTTGAATTCATCGAACTCGGAGTCGTCCACCAGGCGGGCGATGACTTCGCGCACGTCGAAGGGCTGCTTGGCATCGGCCGGGATCACCCCGTACAGCTCATCGCTGGCATAGCGCGGGGCCAGGGGCGTGCGCAGGTTCAGCTCGCCAGCCTTGCGCCAGTTGAGGTTGGCGATGCTGCGGCGGGCCAGGGCCAGGGCGTGCTCGTCGCTCTCGGCGTAGTGGTCGGCCACGCCGGATACCTTGCAGTGCACGTCGGCGCCGCCCAGTTCTTCGGCGGTCACCACTTCACCCGTGGCGGCTTTCACCAGCGGCGGACCGGCGAGGAAGATGGTGGCCTGGTTGCGCACCATGATGGTTTCGTCGCTCATTGCCGGCACGTAGGCGCCGCCGGCGGTGCAGGAGCCCATGACCACGGCGATCTGCGGGATGCCCATGGCACTCATGTTGGCCTGGTTGAAAAAGATGCGGCCAAAGTGCTCACGGTCCGGGAACACCTCTTCCTGGCGCGGCAGGTTGGCGCCACCGGAGTCCACCAGGTAGATGCAGGGCAGGCGGTTCTGCTGGGCGATGGTCTGGGCGCGCAGGTGCTTCTTCACGGTCAGCGGGTAGTAGGAGCCGCCTTTCACCGTGGCGTCGTTGGCCACGATCATGCATTCCACGCCTTCCACGCGGCCGATGCCGGCCACCACGCCAGCGGCCGGTACGTCTTCGCCATAGACCTCATGGGCGGCGAGCTGGCCGATTTCCAGGAAGGGCGAACCGGGGTCCAGCAGGCGATTGATGCGCTCGCGGGGCAGTAGCTTGCCGCGCGAGGTGTGGCGTTCCTGGGCCTTGGCGCCGCCGCCTTCATGGATGCGGCCGAGCAGGCTGTGCAGGGCGCCGACCTGTTCGAGCATCGCCGCGCTGTTGCGGGCGAAGTCCGGGGAACGGGTGTTGATCTGGGTGTGCAGGATGGCCATCTGGCGCGCTCCGTCGGGTGTCTGTGCCGGCGCTTTCCTGTAGGAGCCAGCTTGCTGGCGAAGGCTTGTTCGCGAGCAAGCTCGCTCCTACAGGGGCTCGGTGTGGCGATCAGCGAGTTTCGTTGTACAGCTCGCGGCCAATCAGCATGCGGCGGATTTCGCTGGTACCGGCGCCGATCTCGTAGAGCTTGGCGTCGCGCAGCAGCCGGCCCGCCGGGTACTCATTGGTGTAGCCGTTGCCGCCGAGCAACTGGATGGTGTCCAGGGCCATCTTGGTGGCCATTTCGGCGGTGTAGAGGATCACCGCGGCGGCATCCTTGCGCGATTCCTCGCCGCGGTCGCAGGCCTTGGCCACGGTGTACAAATAGGACTTGGAGGCGTTCATGCCGGCGTACATGTCGGCCAGCTTGCCCTGCACCAATTGGAACTCGCCGATGGACTGCTTGAACTGCTGGCGCTCGTGCACATAGGGCAGCACCACGTCCATGCAGGCGCTCATGATCCCGGTCGGGCCGCCGGAGAGCACGGTACGCTCGTAGTCCAGACCGCTCATCAGTACGGCCACGCCACGGCCTTCCGCACCGAGGATGTTTTCTTCCGGCACCTCGACATCTTCGAACACCAGCTCGCAGGTGTTGGAGCCGCGCATCCCCAGCTTGTCCAGCTTCTGGTGGCGGGAGAAGCCCTTGTAGTCGCGCTCGACGATGAAGGCGGTCATGCCGCGAGAACCGGCGTTGACGTCGGTCTTGGCGTAGATCACGTAGGTGTTGGCGTCCGGGCCGTTGGTGATCCACATCTTGTTGCCGTTGAGCACGTAGCGGTCGCCTTTCTTCTCGGCGCGCAGCTTCATCGACACCACGTCCGAGCCGGCGTTGGGCTCGCTCATGGCCAGCGCGCCGACATGCTCGCCGGAGCACAGCTTGGGCAGATACTTGAGCTTTTGCTCGTGGGTGCCGTTCTTGCGGATCTGGTTGAGGCACAGGTTGGAGTGGGCACCGTAGGACAGGCCGACCGAGGCGGATGCGCGGCTGATTTCTTCCATCGCCACCACGTGTGCCAGGTAGCCCATGTTGGTGCCGCCGTATTCCTCTTCCACGGTCATGCCGAGCAGGCCCATGTCGCCGAACTTGCGCCACATGTCCATGGGGAACTCATTATCACGGTCGATCTGCGCGGCACGCGGGGCCAGTTCGGCTTGGGCGAACTGATGGACGGAATCGCGCAGCATGTCGATGGTCTCGCCGAGACCGAAGTTGAGGGTGGGATAGCTCATCGTTACACCTGTGCTTGTCATTGTCGGTGAGTGGGGAGGGGTCAGGCGTTGACGCCCTGTTTGCGTTCGGTTTCGGCCATGGCCGCCAGGCAGCGTTCCTCGGCCGTATCCAATTCCAATTGCATCTGCTGGATATCCAGCAACTGCTGCTCAAGCTGCGCGCGGCGCGCGGCGATCTTGTCCATGAAGGTCTGCAGCTGCTTGCGGTTGCCGCTGCTGGGGTCGTAGAGGTCGATCAGTTCCTTGCATTCGGCCAGCGAGAAACCGATGCGCTTGCCCCGCAGGATGAGCTTGAGCGCCACCAGGTCCTTCGGGCTGTAAATGCGTTCCTGGCCACGGCGCTCGGGGCTGAGCATGCCTTGCTCCTCATAGAAGCGGATGGCACGGGTGGTGACGTCTAGTTCGCGGGCCAGGTCGGAAATGCTGTAGGTGGTGGGCATGGTCGGGACTCGTGGCGATGTTTACCTTTACGTTAACGTAAACCTGTGCCAACCTGACTGTCAACTACGCTGCGCAGCAGCAGGCGACGGCCGGAATGGCCTGATACTTGCTGCCTGCAGGGGAGTTGGCCCGCTCTTTACGGACGTGGGCCGGGGGTGTAGACATTCAAGGCGTGCGACTTCACCGCCGGTCCATGCCGGGGCGCACGCTGGAGCGAGAGATGGCGCAAGACATTCGAATAAAAACCGCTGCCGATCCCATGCACGAGTCGCGGCAGGCTCGTTTGAAACTGGCCAGCGAAGGCGAACTGCCCCAGGGCGTGCTGCGCGACGAGATCGATGCCTCGTGGCGGCGCAGTCTCGGGCACGGCCTCAATTGCCTGGAAGGTGAGCAGGTGGAGCAGAGGCACGACCTGCAAATGCTGCTCGACAGCAACCGCCTGCTGATCGATGCCGCCACGCCGGAACTGGAGTACCTGGTCAGCCAGCAGGGCAAGGGCGGGCTGATCATCCTCGGCGATGCCCAGGCCAACGTCCTGGCTATCGAAGGCCAGACCGAATTCCTCAAGAGCTTCGGCCTGCGCGACCTGCGCCCTGGCAGCTGCTGGAGCGAGTCCCTGCGCGGCACCAACGCCATCGGCACCGCAGTAGTGGAAGGGCGCCCGACCCTGATCAACTGCGGCGAGCACTACCTGGATCGCCTCAGCCCGTTCTCCTGCACCTCGGTGCCCCTGCGCGACCCCCAGGGCCGGGTGGTCGGCGTGATCGACCTGACCCGCGAAGGGGTCATGGCCCAGCCCCAGGACAACCTCGCCACCCTGATGCTGGCCGCCGGCAACATCGAGAGCCGCATGTTCGGCCTCTGCTTCCCGGATCATCTGGTGCTGGCCTTCCATAGCCGCCCGCAATACCTGGGTAGCGCCTGGCACGGCCTGCTGGCCGTCAGCCTGGACGGCGAAGTACTCGCGGCCAACGAGCGTGCCTGCGACCTGTTGCAGATACGCCGCGAAGCGCTGGTGGGCCGCCGTTCGAGCGACCTGATCGGTGAACGCTCGCCGCAATTCATCGCTCGTCTGTTGCAGGGCGGGGTGAGCAGCGTGCAGACCGCCAAGGGCGAGTTCTTCTTTCGCGCCCTTCAGGTGCCGCGCCACACCAGCCTTGGTGGCCCTGCACCCGCTGCCAAGGCGCCGGCCTCGCAGAAAGCCTTGCTACTTGATGAACTGGCCGGACGCGACAGCCGCTTCGCCCGCGCCCTGCGCATGGCGCGCCAGGGCCTGGCCAACGAGCTGCCAGTGTTGTTGCTGGGCGAGACCGGCACCGGCAAGGAAGTGGTAGCCCGCGCGTTGCACCAGTCCAGCCCGCGTGCCGACAAACCCTTCGTGGCGGTGAACTGCGCCGCCATCCCGGAGGGCCTGATCGAGTCCGAACTCTTCGGCTATCGCGAAGGCGCCTTCACCGGTTCGCGTCGCGGCGGCATGGTCGGACGGCTGATGCAGGCCCACGGCGGCACCCTGTTCCTCGACGAAATCGGCGACATGCCGCTGAGCTTGCAGGCGCGCCTGCTGCGGGTGCTGCAGGAGCGCAAGGTGGCGCCGCTCGGTGCTGGCGAAGAACAGGACATCGACGTCGCCGTGATCTGCGCCACCCACCGAGACCTCAAGCGCCTGGTGCAGGAAAAGCACTTCCGCGAAGACCTCTACTACCGCATCAATGGCGTCAGCCTGCGCCTGCCGGCCCTGCGCGAGCGCGATGACCTGGTCGGGATGATCAACGGCGTGCTGCACAAGTTCGGCGCGTCCAACGTAAGCCTCGACAAGGACCTCACCGAGCTGCTGTCCGGTTACGACTGGCCGGGCAACATCCGCCAGCTGGAAATGGTCCTGCGCTCGGCGCTGGCCATGCGTGAGGCGGGCGAGAAAGTGCTGGGGCTGGATCACCTCACCGACAGCCTGCTGGACGAACTGACCGCCAGTTGCCGCCAGCCCGGCAGCATCCGCGAGAACGAGCTGGAGCTGATCCGCGGCGCGCTGGACCGCCACCAGGGCAACGTTTCGGCCGCCGCCGACGCCCTCGGCATCAGCCGCGCGACCCTGTATCGCAAGCTCAAGCAGCTCAGGGGATGAGAGGCTCTTGTAGGGGCGAATTCATTCGCCAAGGGCAACGCAGTTGCCCCAGACACCCATGGGGCAGACCTGCGGCCTGCTTGGCAAATGAATTCGCCCCTACAGTGCTCCGGTTCTCCCTGGCAGTGATTCCATGACCCGTCTCCTCCTCAAACTGGTGGAAACCAGCGACCCCGACCTGCTGCGCCGCGCCCTGGCCTGGCTCTATGGCTTCGTCCGCCCGCAACTGCGTGCCATCCTCGTGCTGTTGGGCCTGTCCCTCGGCGCCTCCCTGTTGGTGCTGGCCCAACCCTGGCTGACCAAGACCCTGATCGACGACGGTCTGCTCGCCAAGGACTTCGGCCTGCTGGTGCAGGTGGCGGTGGCGATGATCGCCGTCGGCATCCTCGGCACCGTGCTGTCCGGCATCAACCGTTACCTGCACACTCGGCTCTCGGGGCGCATCCTCTTCGCCCTGCGTGATGACCTCTATCGCCACCTGCAGCAACTCTCGCCCGCCTTCTACGGGCGCAAGCGCATCGGCGACATCCTGTCCCGGCTGGATGGTGACGTGGCGGAGATCCAGCGTTTCGCCGTGGATTCGCTCTTCTCGGCGGTTTCCAGCGTCATCGGCCTGATCGGTGCGGTGACCCTGATGCTGCTGCTGTCCTGGCAACTGTCATTGCTGCTGGCGCTGCTGATCCCCATCGAAGTGCTCTGGCTGCGCTGGATGCGGCGTAAGGTCGAGCGCGAGGTGCGCAGCCTGCGCGAGCGCTCCGCGGACGTGTCGTCGTTTCTGGTGGAAACCCTGCCGGCGATGAAGTTCATCCAGGCCGCCGGTCAGCAGAAACGCGAATCGGGCCGCCTGGAAAGGCTCGGGCAGGGCTATATGAGCCAGTTGCTGCGCGTGCAAATCACCGAGTTCTTCACCCATGCCGTGCCCGGCACCCTGACCTCGCTGTCCCGCGCCTGTGCCTTCCTCATCGGCGGCTATTGGGTGATCCAGGGCACCTGGCAGTTGGGCGCGCTGATCGCCTTCTCCACCTACCTTGGCATGGCCGTGGGGCCGGTGCAGAGCCTGTTGGGCCTCTACGTTGCACTGCAACGGATGACCGTGAGCCTCGGCCGGGTGATGGAACTGCAACAGGAGCCGGTGCCCGTGCGCCAGCCCGAAGCGCCCAAACCCATGCCAGAGGGCAGGGGAGAATTGCGCCTGGAGGGCGTTCATTTTGCCCACGAGCAACGTGCCGGTGCCGTGCTGTGCGACGTAGACGCCTGCATTCCCGCTGGCCTCAAGGTCGCCATCAGCGGCGCCTCGGGCGTCGGCAAATCCACCCTGATCGACCTGCTGCAACGCTTCTACGACCCGGACCAGGGGCGCGTCCTGCTGGACGGCGTCGACCTGCGCGAGCTTGACCTCTTTGCCCTGCGCCGGCGCATCGCCGTGGTCAGCCAGGACATCGTCCTGTTCCGTGGCACCCTGGCCGAAAACCTCGGCTACAGCGCCCCCGACGCCAGCCGCGAGGCCCTGGAACAGGTGGCGCGCCTGGCCCGTCTGGACAGCCTGATCGACTCCCTGCCGCACGGCCTGGACAGCCAGTTGGGCGAGCGCGGCCAGCAACTTTCCGGCGGCCAGAAACAACGCATCGCCATTGCCCGTGCGTTGCTACAGGACCCGCTGATCCTGGTGCTGGACGAAGCCACGTCGGCGGTGGACGAAGCCACCGAGCGCGAAGTGATCGCCGCCATCGACCAGCTTTTCGCCGGGCGCACGCGCATCCTTATTAGCCACAGGCCATCCACCCTGGCGCAGGCCGACATCGCCTTCCGCCTGGAACACGGCCAGTTGCACAGCCTGGAATCCGAGCAGGTAAGCCATGGCAAATGAACTTGCCGTCGGCATCATCGACAGCGGTTTCGCGCGGGAGCAGGGGAGCCGCGTCACCCTGTCCCGACGCTTCTGGCTGGAAGGCAATGAGTTGCTCGATGGCGACACCCAGCCGGATGCCCTTGGCCACGGCAGCGTGGTGCTGGACACCCTGACTCGTCAGGCTGCGCCGATGCGCCTCTGCGTGGCCCAAGTGTTTGTGGAGCGCTGGCAGACCAGCCCGCTGCAGATAGCCGCTGCCCTTCACTGGTTGATCGAGCAGAACGTCGCCCTGGTGAACATGAGCCTTGGTCTGCGCCACGACCGCCCGGTACTGCGTGAGGCCTGCGTGCTGGCCCACACCGCTGGCATCCTGCTCTGCGCCTCCAGCCCGGCCCAGGGCGAGCCGGTGTACCCGGCGGCCTATCCGGGCGTGATCCGCGTGACCGGCGACGCACGCTGCGCGCCGGGGCAATGGTCCTGGCTGAACAGCCCGCAAGCCGACTTCGGCGCCCCTGTGGCGGCGGCCAATGGCGTGGCCGGTTCCAGCGTCGGTTGCGCGGCCCTCTCCGGCATCATCGCCGGCTTCCTGCAAGCCCGTCCCGGCGCCGGTCGCGAGGATGTGCTCCAGTGGCTACGCGAGGGGGCGGCCTTTACCGGACGGGAGCGCCGTGGCCATGACTGAGATCGTCGTGCTCGGTGCCGGCCCAGCTGGCGCGGCGGTGGCCCTCGGACTGCGTCGGCTGGGCTACTCCGTGCGGGTGGTCAGCGAATGGCGCCGTTTTGCGGCGGTGGAAGGGGTGTCCCAACGGGTACTCGATGGGTTGCGGCAAGCCGGTCTTGATCGTGCGCTGGCCTGCGCCGCCGCTCCCTCGCCGCGGCGGGTGCAGTGGAACGGCGATGGCCAGTCGATCAATCAGGAATGCCTGCTGGATCGCCCTCAGTTCGATGCTGCCATCCGCGAAGACCTGCGCGCTGTCGGCATCGAGGTGCTGGAGTCGCGCGTGCTGAAAGTGGAAGGCACGGGTAACGGCCATCTGATCCATATCGAACCCGGCGAACCCCTGCGCGCAGACTTCCTCGTCGAAGCCCGTGGCCGCCAGGCGCCGCTGGCCGGTGGTCGCCTGCGCGGACCGGAAACCTTGAGCCTGCTCAACCAGTGGCAGGACGTCCCCGATCAACCGGCCTCGGCGGTGGAAAGCCTGCCCGATGGCTGGGCCTGGATGGCGCGTCTGACGGACGGCCGCTGCTACTGGCAGATCACCCTGGATGCCCGCGATCTGCCGCCCAAGGAGCAACTTCCCGACTACTGTGCCCACCGCCGCAGCGAGTCCGCGCTGGTGCGCGAGCTGTTTGGCGCCCAGGCACTACAGCCGGCCAGCCTGCACGCCCGCAGCAGCACGGCGATTCTCTTCCACGAGGCGAGTGGCCCCAACTGGCTACGGGTAGGGGATGCCGCGATGGCGGTGGACCCGCTGTCCGGCAACGGCATCTTCCAGTCGCTGTCGTCGGCCCTGCAGGCCCCGGCGGTGATCAACACCCTGATTCAACGCCCCGAATGCGCCGAACTGGCCCGGCGTTTCCACCATCGCCGGGTGGAACACCTCTTCCTGCGCTTCGCCCGCACCGGGCGGGACTTCTACGCCCTGGAACAACGCTGGCTGGACGCAGCCTTCTGGCGCGATCGCCGTACCTGGCCCGACGCCGAGCCCCTGCACGCGCCGACGGACTTCAGCCAGGTGCGCGTGGAGCGCGCACCGGTGATCCATGGCGACCTGATCGAAGACGCCGACGTGGTTGTAACGGCGGACCAGCCGCTGGGCATCTGGCACCTGCAAGGCATCGAACTCGCCCCCATCGTTTCCGCCCTGCATCGGGGTGAGCTGACCCAGGCCCTGGCCACCCTCCCGGAACAGCCTCGTCGCCTGGTGCAAGGCTGGCTGCTGGCCCAGGGTTACAGACCCTGAACCCGCTTAGGCCATTGCTTGTTCTGTGGGGGCGAATTCATTCTGCTTGGCGATTGAAATGGCTATGCCTGCATTAGGTGTTGTAGGCAGCTGCATTGCCCGTAGGA